>CAZBZH010000399.1:4135-4693 GCA_964496265.1 uncultured Acidobacteriota bacterium
CATCCGCCGCCGGGGAGTCGGTGCGTGCGTTGTTGGACGCGGACCGCTGGTCCGAGGCGTTGACCGCCGCCCGTCAGGCGGTCGCCGGGGACAGCGCGGCTCCCGAGGCCTCGGGAGAGCTGGCCGCGGCGCTGCTGCGCGCGGGATACATCGTCGAGGCCGGCGAGGAGGCCGGGCGCATCGACGAAGAGCGGCGCAGCCCGTTGGCCTGGGTCACCCTGGCCCGGGTACGTTCCGCCGAGGGGCGCTTCGAGGAGGCGGTTCGCGCCGGTGAGCGGGCGCTGCAGCAGGCGCCCGACGATCGCACCATCGTTTACTGGGCGGGGACGGTGCAGCAGGAGCGCGCCCGCTCGCGGGAATTGCTCGAACGTTATCTCGAGATGTCCGAGGGGGACGACCCGGACCGCATCGACGGCGCCGAGGGGACCCTACGTTTCTACGATGCGGTCGGCGACCGGCTGCTCTGGACCGGCAAGTCCCGCCCCGAGCGCTTCTCGATGAAGCTGCGTCCGTTGTTCACGCCGGGGATCCGGGGGATCGAGGGGCACACCATCGACG
>CAZBZH010000400.1:0-4684 GCA_964496265.1 uncultured Acidobacteriota bacterium
GGTGTTGTTGCCGCAGAAAGCGCCGCCGGGGGTGATGCCCGCGGCGTAGACGTCCACCGAGTCTCCGCTACCGCCGCTCTCGCTGCGGTTGTCGGTGAAGATCGCGATGAGGTCATCCATCACGATGTCCATGCCGTTGTAGTCGCCCCACTCGAAGCCGTCGTTGATGTGGGGGGACTGCACGCTGGTGACTCGCTCCGGGGTGGACCAGGTCACCGCCCCGTCGGTGGAGAAGCTGTAGAAGATGTCCACCGAGCGGCGGGTCGCGTCCCGGCGGGTGTCGTAGTAGATCACGTGCACCGTGCCGTCGGGCCCGACCGAGAGCCACTGATGGAAGCGGTCGACCTCCAGCGCGTCGGCGGTCTCATGAGGCGTGCTGGTGTTCCAGGTGTCGCCGCCGTCCCGGGAGTAGCCGACGGTGATGCGGGAATGGTTGGTCGATGCGCTGCCGGTCTCGGGACCGACGGTGTCGCTCCAGGCGGCGTAGACGCTGCCGCCGAAGGGGCCGTCACTCAGGTCGGCATCGGCGGAGGCGTAGATGAAGACCAGCCGCGTGTCCATCGCCGGGATCGGGTAGTCGAACACCCCTTCGGTGTCGGCGACCTGGATCGGGGCCTCGAAGCTGATTCCGCCGTTGGTCGAGCGCAGCAGCTGGATCGTGCCGGCGCTGGTGCTGGCGTAGATGTGGTAGACGGTGCCGTTCTTGTCGGTGGTGATGTCGCTGCCGATGCCCCGGGGCGCACCCGAGAAGCTCTGGCTGGCCCAGGTGTTGCCGAAGTCGGTGGAACGGGCGAACTGCATCACGTTGCCGTTGTGCCAGGTCAGGTAGATGTTGTCCTGGTGCGGCGAACCGGAGTGCTGGTCGACGTGCATGAACTCCTTGTCGCCGCCGCCGGTGGCGACTTCGCGGCGGGGATCGCCGGGAGTGATGTCTTCCAGGTCGGTCCAGGTCTGGCCGCCGTCGTCGCTGCGGTAGAACCAGACGCCGCAACCGCCGAAGAAGCTGCAGCTACCCAGGGTTACCGCGTAGCCGAAGTTGCCGTCGGAGGACCAATCCACCGCCGGGTCGCAGCAGGTGCTGCCCAGCGGCAGCGCGACCTGGGTCCAGGATTCGCCGCCGTCGGTGGAGTAGTGCATCGCCTGCCCGCCGCCGGGGCCGTTCGATCCGGCGATCACCAGGTCGGTGTTGACCGGATTGATCTTGATCGCCGACTCGGCGCCGCCGTTGGGGCTCGAGACCCGGACTTCGCCCGAGAGGAACTCGGTGTAGAACTCCTCTTGCTCGATGCCCTCGTCGAGAATCAGCTTGTAGCCGCCTTCGACGTACTTGACCTTGCGGTAGAACTTGCCGCCGACCAGGCAGCCGCCGAATTTCTGGCGGAAGATCTGGTAGGCGCTGCGGGGGTACTGAGCCGGCCCCGTGCGCGGCAGGTCGGTCCAGCCCCGACGCATCATCACGCGGAAGAAGACCGGGATCGGCGCTCGCAGTTCGAGCTCGTTGTCGGCCAGAAGGTCCAGATCTTCCAGCGTCACCATGTAGTTGCGGTCGTCCCAGGGTCCGTACTGGGTCAGCGACTCATAATCGACCCGATCGTCGGCGCCCCGGCGGGGATCCACCGCGACCCGCCCCTCGGCGTCGATGAAGGTCTGCGCCGCGGCGCTCGTGGCCAGCAGGCAGACCAGCAGGATTCCGAACCCGAATCTAGACATCAAGCCCCTCCAAATCGCCGGAATTTCGGCGAAACCAATAGGATGGTTTACGCCCAAATACAGCCGATAGCCACATCCACATCCCCGGGGAGCCTCCCCGTCCCGGATAGGGGACGAGCGGGTCTCTCCTGGGGTGTCTCACAGGCGATCGGGCGCACTCGGGCCCAGACCGAAACCCCCTCCGGCGAGGGGTGTATTCCACCGATTTGTTTCCGAATTGCATCCTGGGCCCACCCAGGTTGACGGTTCGGGTGCGCCGCACCAGAATGCCGGATCGGCCCGGGGGAGGGCCCGACACACCTGAGGGAGTCCGCCAGATGAGAATGGGACAGATGTTCGGCCGCACCCTGCGGGAGGCGCCGGCCGATGCCGAGACCGCCAGCCACGCCCTTCTGGTCCGGGCCGGCTTCATCCAGCAGCTCGGTGCCGGGGTCTACTCCCTTCTGCCCCTGGGCAAGCGCTCGATCGACAAGATCGAGACGATCCTGCGGGAAGAGATGACCAAGATCGGCGGCCAGGAGGTCCTGATGCCGGTGGTCAACCCCGCCGACGTCTGGAAAGAGACTCGCCGTTTCTACAAGCAGCTACCGCTGCTCGTGTTCCACATCCAGACCAAGTGGCGGGACGACGCCCGTCCCCGGGCCGGCCTGATCCGGGTCCGTGAATTCACGATGAAGGACAGCTACAGCCTGGACAGCAGCGAGGAAGGGCTCGATGCCCAGTACCGGGCCCACTATCAGGCCTACTTCGACATCTTCAATCGCTGCGGCCTGCCCACGGTGGCGGTGCTCTCCGACGTGGGCATGATGGGCGGCAAGATGGCCCACGAGTACATGTACCTGACGCCGATCGGCGAGGACACGATCATCAGCTGCGACTCGTGCGACTACCACGCCAACCGCCAGGTCGCTCAGCTGGCCAAGCCCGAGGTGGCCGCCGAGGAGCCGGCCCCGCTGCGCAAGATCGAAACCCCGGGTACCACGACTATCGAGGAACTCTGCGCGTTCCTCGAGATCGAAGCCTCCCGCACCCTCAAGGCGGTGTTCATGACCGCGACCCTGGTCGAGGGCGAGGCGGAAGTCCAGAAGCTGGTCGTGGCGATGATTCGCGGCGACATGGAGCTCAACGAGACCAAGCTGACCAACCTGGTCGGGGCCAAGGAGATCCGCCCGGCCCACGACGAGGAGATCAAGGCCTGCGGTGCCTTCCCCGGATACGGCTCGCCGATCGGCGTCAAGGGCGCCATCGTGGTCGTCGACGACCTGGTGCCCAAGCTCTCCAATATGGTCACCGGAGCCAACGAAGAAGGTTTCCACGTGGAGAACGCCAACTACGGGCGGGATTTCGAGGCGGATCTTGTCGGCGACGTGATCGCCGCCGGCGAGGGCAGCCTCTGCGCCTTCGGCGAGGGGAAAATGACGGCCAGCCGCGCCGTCGAGGTGGGCAACATCTTCAAGCTGGGCACCCGCTACACCGGCGCCCTGGGCGCCACCTTCCTCGACGACAACGGCAAGGCCCAGCAGGTGATCATGGGCTCCTACGGGATCGGCGTCGGCCGGCTGCTGGCCTGCGTCGTCGAGGAGTACCACGACGACAAGGGAGTGATCTGGCCGATCTCGGTCGCTCCCTACGAAGTGCACCTGGTGGCGCTCCCCGGTGGCGAGGAAGAGGCGGACCGGATCTACGAGACCCTCACCGCCAAGGGGGTCGAGGTGCTCTACGACGATCGCAAGGAGCAGGCAGGGGTCAAGTTCAACGACGCCGACCTGATCGGCGTGCCGATCCGGGTGACCGCCTCCAAGCGTTCGCTCAAGAACGGCGGCCTGGAGATGAAGCTGCGCCGGGGAGACGATCTCGGGGTGGTTCCGGTGGACGATGCCGTCGACAAGGTGCTCGAGCTCAAGCGCACCCTGGAGCAGGAGCTGGCCGACCGGGTCAAGCCGGTCGAGTTCACCGACTAGCCTTCTCCCACGGGCCGGGTCCCGGCCGTGAGCGCCGCACCGTTACGAATCCGTAGCGCGATTACGTCGTCGTAGCCTTCGTCTGCGCGGGGCCGGTCTGTCGGCGCGTTCGCCGGTCTCCGCGCGCCCTTCTTGAAGCTTGGAAGTTTGTCTTCGTTAACCGCGAGAGAAAAATACTTGCGGCTCTAGCGAAGCGGTTTGCCTCCCGTACCTCACCCCCCACGACAGTAAACCCATCCCATCCCCCCGGTGGGACTTCGGAGGTTCGATTCTCATGAAGAAGCTTTGTATCTCGGTGCTGATGCTGCTCGTCGCGGTTTCCGGCACCACCATGGCCCAGGTGCCCGATTGCGCGGTCCGTGTCGACCGTGTCGCGTTCTGCGAAGATGGCGTCAGCACCGATTTCGGCTACGAGAAAGACGACGAGCAGGTCACCGAGACCTGCGAGGCCCCGTGCGATGCGCCGGTCAAGTTCCGCTTCCGCATCAACAACGGCGGCACCCAGCCGCTGACCAACTGCACCCTGGTCGATTCCAACGCCCTGGTCAGCGGTCCGCTGAGCATCGGCGACATCAACCCGGGACAGTCGGTGCAGAACATCTTCATCGACCGCACCTGCAGCCCCGACCTGGACGATGCCGAGCCGGGCACCCTGGTCGCGATGTGTGAGTGCGTCGATAGCGAAGGCTTCGACCAGACGGTGATGGCCGAGGACAGCGTGGAGCTGTCCTGCGTCGGCGGTACCTGCGACAACGTCGATCCGTTCTGCGGCGACGGCAACGTCGACGCCGGCGAAGAGTGCGACGACGGCAACAACATCGACGGCGACGGTTGCGACGCCAACTGCATGTTCGAGCCCTTCTGCGGCGACGGCAACATCGACCCCGGCGAAGACTGCGACGACGGCAACAACATCGATGGCGACGGCTGCTCGGCCGAGTGCACCATCGAGCCCTTCTGCGGCGACGGCAACCTCGACGACGGCGAGGAGTGCGACGACGGCAACAACAACG
>CAZBZH010000401.1:0-4659 GCA_964496265.1 uncultured Acidobacteriota bacterium
GGCCGCTGGCGAACAGCGGGGAGATCGCGTCACGGGTGGGGACATTCCTTGCCGCGGCCGGGAACCTCGAGATCCGCATCAAGGGCAAGGGAGGCCATGCCGCCCTGCCCCACCTGACCATCGACCCGGTCGTGACCTCGGCGAGGATCATCTCCGACTTGCAGACCATCGTCTCCCGGGAAACCGACCCCCTGGCGTCCCTGGTGATCAGCATCACGACGGTGCACGGGGGCGACGCCCACAACGTGATCCCCGAAGAGGTCAAGCTTGGCGGCACGATCCGGACCCTCACGTCGGCTCACATGGCCGAGGCGCAGGCTCGCGTCCAGGAGGTCGCCGAGCGAATCGCCGTGGCCAACCGCTGCGAGGCCGAGGTCCGCTATCCCGGCGAGGACTATCCGCCGACCGCCAACGACGCCGAGTGCTGGCGTCTCGCAGGAGACATCTGGAAGGACACCTTCGGGGGACAAACGGTCCACACCTCGCCGCCGATCATGGGCGGCGAAGACTTCGCCTTCTTCACCGAGGAGGTGCCCGGGTGCTTCGTCGGACTCGGTATTCGCAACCCGGACCAGGGCTGCACGTACTCGGTCCATCACCCGAAATTCAAGGCCGATGAGTCGGTGCTGCCTCTGGGATCGGCGATGCATGCGGCCTTCGCCTTCCGTTCTCTCGACGAGCTGCGAGCGGTCTAGCCATCGATCAGGCGGCCTGGGTTCACTCCCCTGGCTGCGTATCGCTTTCCAGGGCTGCGTACCAGGCCCTGAAGATCGCCGGCATGACCGAATCGGCGAAGATGAACCAGTCCTTGAACTTGCCGCCCAGCTGGTAGTCCTTCGCCGCCGATTCAAAGGAAACTCCCCGGCCGTGGGCGCTGCGGGCGGCGTCCTCCCTGACGTCGAGAAACTCCTGGAACAGGCGGAAGTCGTCGAGGGACGCGGTCACGCCATGGCCGGGCACGTAGATCGAATCGCTCTCGCGAGCCAGCCCGGCAACCGCCTGCTTCAGGGCCAACGGGTTGGCGTCGCGGTAGTTGGGGACGAGGCGGTTCCAGACCAGGTCTCCGGTGAACATGATGTTGGGATCGACCACCTCGACGGCGACATCGCTGTCGGTGTGCCCCTTGGTCGCGGTCAGCTTCACCACGCGACCGCCCAGATCGAGATCGGTGACCTCTTCGCTCAGCAGGGAAACCTCGGGGGCCAACGACTTGACCTCCCGCTGGTCCTCGCCTTCGGCAACCAGGTCCCGGGTCGTCTTCGTCAGCCACATGGTCGGAGTCTGTCCGTTCTTCAGGTAGCCGGAACTCCCCGAAACGTGGTCTCCGTGGAAGTGGGTGACCACGAAATCGGTGGGCCAGCGCCCGGTCAGCTCCTTGGCGCACTCGGCCAGCCAGGCTGCCCCCTGCGGCCGCTGGAAGGACTCGATGGCCAGCACACGCTTCGAGCCGGCAATGATCCCGCCGTTACACACCGTGGTGTAGTCGGACTGCTCGAAGGGGGTCGAAATGTGCGACCAGACACCTTCGGCCAGCTTCTCGACCCAGCCCCATTCCTGCAGGAACAACCGCTCCCGTGCGGTGGAGGCGAACGCGCCGCGGAAGGTCGCGGGGCCGAGACTGGCGAGGGCCAGCATGTATCCGGCGCAGGAGGCACTCGACCGGAGAAACCCGCGCCGTGAACAACAGTCGCCAGAGCCTGAGTGCATTGCCGTAACCTCCATGATCGGCAGCGCCGATCAACCCGCGCCTTTGTACCCCTGCATTCTAGCCCCGCGGCGGGGCCCGGCGCCGGGCATGGCCCGGCGGCATCCGCTATTCTCTCCCCATGTCCGGCACGAGATCATTCGCTTCGGTCGAGGATTTCTGCCTTCACGTGCTGGAATCCCCGGACCTGGAGTCCAAGCTGGTCCCACCGCGAGGACCCGATGGCGGCAAGCTCCGAGAAGCCTCCTCCCGGGCGCCGATCGTCATCGACCGGCCGGCGCGGGCCGACCTGATCCAGATCCGCAACGGATCGGACAAGCTCCCGCAGCTCCACGAGCTCGAGGACCCTTACGCCCGTGCGGTCTGCCTGGAGCGGTTCGCCAACCACGAACTGATGGCGGTGGAACTCTTTGCCTGGGCCCTGCTGGCTTATCCGGAGATGCCCGCCGGGCTCCGTCGCGGACTGCTCCATGTGCTGGAGGAAGAGCAGGGACACGTGCGGCTCTACGTCGACCGGCTGACCGATCTCGGCTCGGGCCTCGGCCAGAACCAGCTCTCCGACTACTTCTGGCAGCAGGTTCC
Organism: uncultured Acidobacteriota bacterium; assembly: GCA_964496265.1. Taxonomy (GTDB): domain Bacteria; phylum Acidobacteriota; class Polarisedimenticolia; order Polarisedimenticolales; family Polarisedimenticolaceae; genus Mor1. Next base: position 2,288 of record CAZBZH010000401.1, read on the forward strand.
CGGCATTCGAGCAAGCGCCAACGGGCCCGCCGCGTTCCTCTGCGTCATGGGACTCACCCTGGAGCAGGCCAACCTCGATTTCTCGCTGCTCTACCGGGACGCGTTTCACCGGCACGAGGACGAGCTCAGCGCGGCGGCGATGCATGAGGTCCACCTCGACGAGATCTCTCACGTGCGTCTCGCCGCCAGGTGGTTGACCAAGGTGACCGGCTCCGAACGGGATGTGGACGCCTATGCCGAGCACGTTCCCTACCCCCTCTCCGCGGCCCGGGCGAAGGGGCGTCGCTTCGACGTCGCCGCGCGAAAGCGCGCAGGACTCAGCGACGACTTCATCGAGTATGTCCGCAACGCCAGGCCCTACAGGAAGTCCGATTCGGGCACGGCTCGTTGAGCGCGTCGGAGCACGCGTCACGGACAATCCTCTACCCCAATTTCGGAGCCGAGGAAAAGCGGGACGCAAAACGAGCCAGCCGGGAGCTCCTGCGCCTGGTCTCGCTGTGGCAGGGGCTGTTCCCCCAGGACGCGGAGGTCCTGCTGCCGACGCAGGTGTTTCCGCCGGGCACACCCTGGGAGCGAGCAACGATCCGCGGCCCGGCAGAGGCCTGCGATTCGAGCACCCTCATCGCGGGCAGGCTCTCCGGCGCGCGGGGCTTGGTGCGCTGGCTACCCGATGAGATCTCTTCTGCCGAGGGCGAGCGGCTCGGCGTGAAACCCTGGGGACCCGACACGGGAACGGTCGCGGAGGTTCATGACAAGGCCTTCGCAACGCGAGCCGCGGCGAGCATCGCGGACCCGGCCTGGTCGGCGCTTTCCTTCGTTCTCGAACCGGAGGACCTGCGCAGCCCGGAGAGTATTGAGAAACGGATCACCGAATGGCCCAGCGAACGGCGACGGAGATTCACCCTCAAGCCGCGCATCGGAACGAGCGGCCGGGGCCGGGTCTCCGGCCGGGCCGGCCACCTCGACGTGGCCGGCCGTAGGGGGCTCGCCGGCCTGGCCGCGAGAGGCGGAGCCATTCTCGAGCCCTGGTTCGATCGTGTGGCAGACCTCTCAGCTCAGTACTGGATCGAACCGGGTGGGCGGCCGGAGTTGCTCGGAACGACCCGCCAACTCCTGGCGGACAGTGGCATCTACCTGGGAAACGAAGGGGTCTTCGCCATCGACCAGGAGGGCGGACTCCAGGTGCGCTCCGGTCACCCCGCCGATGCGCCGTTGATCGACGACACGACGCGGCTCGTCGAGCGGGCAGCCGCGGCCGGCTTCCACGGCCCCTGCGGCGTGGACGCCTTTACCTACAGGGACCCGGTCGACGACGACAAGAGCGAGGCGCTGCGGTCGATCGTGGAGCTGAATGCGCGCTTTACGACGGGAACGATCGCGCTGGGTTGGCTGGAAAAGCTCTGCCGTGAACGGGTCCGGCCGAACGGGCCGCTCTCCGGTCGTTGGCGCTTCCTGTTCGCGCCGGAAATGGTGCGCAAGCAGTTCGGAGAGCATCAGATGCCGAAGACGGACCAGGGCTGGGAGACGTTCCCGATCGGTGCCCGCTCCAATCCGGCCCTGTTGGCGTTGCGGTGGAACCGCAGGTGACCCGCCCGAACCCGGCGCACCTGCGGGAGCGAGCCCGAGGCTAGGCGCGCCCGGCCACCTTCTGACCCCGTGCCCTGAGAACCCGGTCCACCTTGGTTGCGAAGACACGCAGTAGGCCCGCCTCCACCTCGGCGCCCTCCAGCAGCGCGAAGGCCCGTGCGACCGCCTCCAGGGTCGCCACCCCTTCCGGACGATGGTGGTGCCGTCGCAACAGATACTCCGACTGAGGCCCTGGAGGAAGCTTGACCGTGCGGTACCCCGCCGCGGGCACCGCGGCGACGAACTGCCGGTACATCCGGGTGGCCTGGCTCCAGTTCCCATCGGGAACGACCAGGTTCACCGGCCGTTCTTCCGCGGCGACCATCTCCGGCGTCATCGGCTGAGCGTCGGTGCCCGGAAACAACAGCCAGGTCGCGTAATCCTCGTCCATGACCTGCCGGTAGTCGAGCGGGTGCCCGGCCAGGCCCCTGACGTGAACGGCGCTATTGGCCAGACACAGGGCCGCCAGCATGCCGCTGTTGGAGGTCTTCCTCAGTTCACCGATCTGGATGATGAGGGTCAGCCTGGCGGTGGTCCGCATCGTCGGGATCCGGGCGCACAGGCACTGTTCCGTCCACAGCACACACCGCGGGCACTTGCGCTCGTCCAGGATCAGGGACTCCAGGAAGTCCCGATCGGCTCCCGAGTTCATCTCCCTCCGGCTCGCGGCGCGCCGCGGATTAGCGGCTGAGGTGTTCGTCGAAGTAGTCGCTCATCGACGAATGCAGATGCAGCAGCGTCCCCTC
>CAZBZH010000402.1:0-4655 GCA_964496265.1 uncultured Acidobacteriota bacterium
GGCCTGGTTCTCGCCGGTCCACTCCCAGACCGAAGCGTGGGAGAACTTCTCGTCGTCCCGCGCCGCCTCACCTTCGCCGGTCTGGTGCTCTTCGCGGAAGTGGCCGCCGCAGGACTCGTCCCGGTCCAGGGCGTCCCGGCACATCAGTTCGCCCTGCTCGAGGAAGTCGGCGACCCGGCCGGCCCGCTCCAGCTCCTGGTTGAGATCGGCACCGGCACCGGGCACCCGCACGTTCTCCCAGAACTCTTCCCGCAGCGCCGGGATCTTCTGCAGCGCCTCTTCCAGGCCGGCCTTGTTGCGGGCCATGCCGCACTTGTCCCAGATGATGCGGCCCAGTTCCCGGTGGAACGAGTCGGCGGTGCGCTTGCCCGAGGCGGTCAGCAGCTTCTGGATGCGGTCGTTGACCTGCTGCTCGACCCCCTTGCACTCGGCGTGGTCCTCGGCCACCGGATCGAGCCCACCCCGGGCCAGGTAGTTGCCGATGGTGTACGGGATCACGAAGTAGCCGTCGGCCAGTCCCTGCATCAGGGCGCTGGCGCCGAGGCGGTTGGCGCCATGGTCGGAGAAGTTGGCCTCGCCGATGGCGAACAACCCGGGGATGGTGGTCATCAGGTTGTAGTCGACCCACAGCCCGCCCATGGTGTAGTGCGGGGCGGGGTAGATGCGCATCGGCATCTCGTAGGGGCTCTCGCCGGTGATGCGCTCGTACATGTCGAACAGGTTGCCGTAGCGTTCCCCGATGGCGGGAGCGCCCAGGCGCCCGATGGCGTCGGCGAAGTCGAGGTAGACGCCGTTCTTCAGCGGCCCGACGCCCCGTCCCTCGTCGACCACCTCCTTGGCCCGGCGGGAGGCGATATCCCGGGGGGAGAGGTTGCCGAAGCTGGGATAGATCCGCTCCAGGTAGTAGTCCCGGTCCGCTTCGGGGATCTGCGCCGCCGGCCGGTTGTCGTCGGCCTTCTTCGGCACCCAGATGCGGCCGTCGTTGCGCAGCGACTCACTCATCAGGGTCAGCTTCGACTGGTAGTCGCCGCTCTGGGGAATGCAGGTCGGGTGGATCTGGGTGTAGCAGGGGTTGGCGAAGCCGGCACCCCGGCGATGGGCCCGCCAGGCGGCGCTGACGTTGCAGGCCTTGGCGTTGGTCGAGAGGTAGAAGGCGTTGCTGTAGCCACCGGTGGCCAGCACCACCGCGTCGGCGGTGTGGGAGCTGACCGTGCCGTGGACCATGTCCCGGGTCACGATGCCGCGGCAGCGTCCGTCGACCAGGATCACGTCGAGCATCTCGTGGCGCGGGAACATCTTGACCCCGCCCAACTCGATCTGACGGGCCAACGCCTGGTAGGCGCCGAGCAGCAGCTGCTGTCCGGTCTGGCCCCGGGCATAGAACGTGCGGGATACCTGGGCGCCGCCGAAGGAACGGTTGGCCAGCATGCCGCCGTACTCCCGGGCGAAGGGCACGCCCTGGGCCACGCACTGATCGATGATGCTGACGCTGATCTGGGCCAGCCGGTAGACGTTGGACTCCCGGGCGCGGAAGTCGCCCCCCTTGACCGTGTCGTAGAACAGCCGGAAGACGCTGTCGCCGTCGTTCTGGTAGTTCTTCGCCGCGTTGATGCCCCCCTGGGCCGCGATGCTGTGGGCCCGGCGCGGGCTGTCGTGGTAGCAGAAGCAGCGCACGTCGTAGCCGAGTTCGGCCATCGTCGCCGAGGCCGAGGCGCCGGCCAGGCCGCTGCCGACCACGATCACGCTGAGCTTGCGCTTGTTGGCGGGGTTGACGAGCTTCATCTCGAAGCGGTGGTTGTCCCAGCGCTTCTCGATCGGGCCCGAAGGAATGGCTGCGTTGAGCTCCATGCGTCCGAACCTCCTAGAGCGAGATCACGCCGAGCATGACCGACAGGGGAATCGAGATGTTGCCGGCCAGCACGACCAGGGCGATGCCCGCCGCCAGCGGACGCCGCACGCGCAGGATCGTGTTGTTGGTCAGCGACAGCGTCTGGGTCATGCTCCAGATGCCGTGGTAGAGGTGCATTGCCAGGGCCAGGTTGGCGACGATGTAGACCACCGAGACCGGCCAGCGCTGGAACGCCAGCACCACGTTCTGGTAGACGGCGCCGTACTCGAACTGGCTGTGGACCGTGCCGACGGTCAGATGCAGCAGGTGGTAGACGATGAAGGCCAGCAGGATCACGCCGCCCCAGCGCATGGTGCGGGAGGCGTAGCTCATGCTGACGTCGTCGAACTTCTTGTACCCGGTCCCCCGTGCCTTGCGGGAGGCGGAGGTCAGCGAGAGGGCCGACCAGATGTGCAGCCCGACGGCGGCCAGCAGGCCGAGACGCGCCAACCAGATGGCCTGGTAGTGACCGAGCAGCGGCTTGCCCAGATCGCGCAGGCCGGCGGCGTAGGCGTCGTACTTCTCGGCACCCTGGTAGATCTTGAGGTTCCCCGCCATGTGGCCGAGGATGAAGCCGACCAGCATCAGGCCGGTGACGGCCATCACGACTTTCTTGCCGATCGTGCTTTGGTAAAGAGCCAGAACTCCGCGCATGAAAGCTCCCGTTCCAACGTACTGAAGGGAAAGGATGATAGTCTTTTGCCCCTATCCGTTCCAGACGTTTCCCGGCCTTCTTCCGGGAGGGTGGTCCGCGCCGGTTCGGAACCTAGGTTAGCTGCGTGAACGCCTCGAGCCCCAGCAGCGAATCCCGCTCCGACGGTCCCGGGATCCCCCGTTGGATTCCGGCCCTCGCCGCCCTGTCCGCGCTGGCCTCGACCGGGATCTACCTGCACCGCGCCGGCAACTACTTCTTCGGCGACGACTTCGAGCTATTGGCCGACGCATACCGGGGGGTAACCCTCTTCGAGCCGGTCTCGGCGCATTTGCGACCGCTGGTGCGCCTGTGGTTCGAGCTGCTGGCGCTGTGGCCCTCGGCGACCTTCGGGCACCTGGCCTCGCTGGGGCTCCATGCCGGGGTCTCGCTGATCGTGGCCTGGTTCGTCCGCTCGGTGGGGCAGTCGCCGCGAGTCGCCGCCACCGCCGGCCTGCTGTTCTACGGCAGCTTCCTGGCCAACGAGGCGGTCTACTGGATCTCGGCGGTCGGCGTGATCGTCTGTGTGGGTTTCTCCATCCTGGCGTTGATCGCGGATCTCAGGGGGCGCACCTGGGTCGCCCTGGGGATGCTGGTGCTGGCCTCCCTGGCCTACGAACTCTGGATCGTCGTGCCGTTCCTGCTGTTGCTGCGCCGGGAGCGGCCGCTGTGGACCCGGGTGCCCCCCTTCATGTTGCTGGCCCTGCACGCGGTGCTCTACCTGCAGGTGATCGACCGGGGCACGTCCGCCTACGGCGGTCTGTCCCTGACCGACCTGCCGGTGCGGATGTCGCTCTACATCTATCGTCTGGCCTCGCCGCTGCTCGGCTTCCCCGAGGTCTGGATGGCGCTGCTGATCGTGGCCCTGCTGGTCGCGCTTCTGGCGGTGCGCGAGTTCCGCTTCGCCGCCGCGCTCTACCTGCTCTCCACCGGACTGTTCGCCTTCTCCTCGAAGATCTCCTCGCGCTTCTACTACGTCCCCGCCCTGGCGATGATCCTGATGCTGCTGGTGCTGGCCACCTTCGGTCGAGGGCCGCGGCAATTGCGGGTGCTGGGGCTGGCCGGGATCTGCTGGCTGGCCCTGATCAGTCCGATGATCAACTACCTCGACGGGGTGGACTACGCCCGGTTGGCCACGATGCACCGGGAGATCGCCGAGGGGGTGCAGCCCTCCCTGGACCGCTGGGCGCCGGGGGATCGCCACGAGGTGGTCACCCGGCTGGGTTCGGCCGCGATGGCCGGGTTCACCCGGGAGCTGCGGGGCCGGCCCAAGCTGATCTTCCTGCGCGAGGGAGCGATCGCGGGGCTGGTCCATGCCGACGATCTGGTGCGGGTTAGCCTCGGTCCGCGGGGCCTCAAGGCGGACCCGGCCCGGGATTGCGCCGATTCCAGGATGGAAATCGGAGAGGGGCAGGAGGTCGCCAGCACCTGCCTCGAGGTGCGGTAGGCGTCGGCCGGGGAATACCGCTAGCATCCGAAGCGTTGGTTTCAGCGAATACGCCTGATGCGGAGGAAACCATGAAACCGGTCCATTCGGCTGCCTTGCGCGGCACCCTGCTCGGTCTGCTCATCCTGTCCGTCGCCGCCTGCGGCGGCGTCAACGAAGGCACGGTGCACGCCGCCAGCGGGTCTCCCACCCAGGGGATGGCGCATGACGGCCCCGAGGCGGTGGCGATCTTCGCCGGCGGCTGCTTCTGGTGCATGGAGCCCCCCTTCGAGAAGCTGGACGGGGTCTACTCGGTGGTCTCCGGCTACACCGGCGGCGAGATCGAAAACCCGACCTACAAGGCGGTCTCGAGCGGTCAGACCAAGCACACCGAGGCGGTCGAGGTGCGCTACGACCCGACCCGGGTCGGCTACGCGACGCTACTCGACGTCTTCTGGCGCTCGATGGATCCGACCGACGCCGGAGGACAGTTCGCCGACCGCGGCTCCCAGTATTGTATTGGAATCTTCGTGCTCGACGAGCGCCAACGGAAACTGGCCGAGGCCTCCAAGGCGGAACTCGCGGCCAGCGGCCGCTTCCAGAAGCCGATCGTCGTGCCGATCGAGACGGCGGGTCCGTTCTACGTTGCC
>CAZBZH010000403.1:0-4649 GCA_964496265.1 uncultured Acidobacteriota bacterium
CTCTTTGCCCTGGCGGCTCACGAACTGGGCGAGACCGACAAGGCGCAGACCCTGGTGCGCAACCTGAGCAACGGCGTGCAGCGAGACAAGAAGTCGGACAGCTCGATCGTGATCCGCGGCGGTCGCAAGTCCGATCGTTCCGCCATGGGCACCGCTCACTGGGGTGCCGACGGCGTCTGGTGGCGCTGGGCCGACTCCCCGGTGGAGTCGACGGCGTTCGCCCTGCGGGCGATGCTGGCCATCGATCCCGACAACGAACTGATCGAACCGACGATCAACTGGCTGGTCAAGAACCGCCGGGGCGCCCAGTGGAGCAACACCCGGGATACCGCCATCGCGGTGATGACCCTGTCCGACTATCTGGTCGACAGCGGCGAACTGAGCCGCGATCTGGAGTACGAACTCTCGGTCAACGGCAAGTCGGTGGCCCGGGAACGGGTAACCCCCTCCGAGGTACTGAGCGCGCCCAGCCGCTTCACCATCCCGGCAGAGTTGGTGCGGGACGGCGACAACGAGATCCGCATCGTGCGCACCTCGGGCGAGGGGCCGCTGTACTTCTCCGCCGAGGCCGAGTTCTTCAGCCTGGAGAACCCGATCGCCGCCGCGGGCAACGAACTGTTCGTCCGCCGGCAGTACCTGGGCCTGATCGGCAAGCCGACCCTGCTCCAGGGCTACCGCTACGAACAACAACCGCTTCACGACGGCGCGTCGTTACAGAGCGGCGACCGGGTGCAGGTGGTGCTGACCATCGAGACCAAGAACGACTACGAGTACCTGCTGTTCGAGGATCTCAAGCCCGCCGGCCTCGAGGCGATCGCGCTACAGAGCGGCACCCCGGTCTACGCCCGGCAGCTCCGGGATACCGAGCACGTGCTGGAACAGCACGCCCGGGACCCCAGGGACTACACCGGCCGCAGCGTGCGGGTCTACCAGGAGCTGCGGGACCGCAAGGTCGCCGCCTTCATCGACAAACTGCCCCAGGGGCTGTGGGAGATCCGCTACGATCTCAGGGCGGAGGTGCCCGGCTACTTCCACGCGCTGCCGGTGATGGGCCACGCCATGTACGTGCCGGAGATCCGGGCCAACGGCGCCGAGGTGCGCATCACCGTCGAGGACCGCTGAGGGAAGCATGCCTCACACCATCGAACCCGCGGCCAGCGGCCGCGCCGGCTGCAAGGGCTGCGGTCAGAAGATCGCCAAGGGGGAGCTACGCTTTGGTGAGCGGCTACCCAACGCCTACGGCGAGGGGGAGATGACCCTCTGGTTCCATCTCCGCTGCGGAGCGTACAAGCGGCCGGAGTCGGTGCTCGAGACGTTGGGCCGCATCGGCGACCCGATCGACGAGCGGGCGGAACTGGTCAAGCTCGCCGAGGAGGGAGTGCAACACCGGCGGCTTCCCCGGGTCGACGGCGCCAGCCACGCTCCGACCGGGCGGGCCAAGTGCCGCTACTGCCGGCTGCCGATCTCCAAGGGGGACTGGCGGCTATCGCTGGTCTACTACGAGGACGGGCGCTTCTCGGCGGCGGGGTTCATCCACGCGACCTGCGCCGAGGACTACCTCGGCACCCGGGATGTGGTCGCCCGGGCGCGGCACTTCAACCCGAAGCTGAGCGACGAGGACGTGGCCGGGTTGGAACAGGCTCTGGCCGCGGACTGAGGCGGCGCCCGGCGGCTTAGTCTTCGGTCTCGCCCAGGCTCAGGTAGGCGTTGCGCAGCCGTTCGACGAACTGGGTCATGTGCTCGACCCGGTCGACGATCTCCTCGTCGGGCAGCGGCAGCGTTTCCTGCTCGAGGAAGCGCAGCTTGTCGATCATGTCGTAGGACATCAGGACCGCGATGTTCGAGATCTTCTTGAAGGTGTCCTGGGGCGAGACCTCCCCCGCCTCGCACTGTTTCTTCCAGGCCTCGAGTTCCGCCTCGGGACCACCGCTCGGTTTCGACTCTTCGGACATCGGGTTCCTCCTTCGATCTTCTTCTTACAGCCTCGCCGACGCCGGGGCAAGCCCTCGGTTCGTCGCCGCGGCCTCGACCCCGCCTTGCCCGGGCCGTGTCCAGGTCAGGTGATCGGTTCGGGCACGGGATAGGCCTCGAGCAGCGCCTCGCGATCGGTGAAGCCCAGCACCTCCCGCTGGACCTCGAGATACCAGAACCAGCGGGCCGCCTCCTCCCGGGTGGCGTTGAACAGCCGTACCCGGCCGGCTCGCTCGGCGGGCTTCGCCGCCGCGACCTCGGCCCGCAGCGCCTCCAGCCGCTCCAGCAACCCCTCCAGTTGACCGGAGATCCGGCCCAGGGCCGAGGCCTGCTCCGAGACCACCTCGAGCTGGATCGCCTCGGCGAGCTGATCCCTTAGTTCGAGGTCGAGCCGCACCATTGGCTACTTGCCGGTCCGCAGCGAGTCCGGATCATTGAACTTGACCGGGGCCTGGGGCTCGGCTCCAAGGGCTGCCAGGATCGCGTCCGCTTCGGCGCGGCCCAGCCGGATCGCCTCATCCGTCTGACCGTCGGCCGGCGGCACCGCCACCGCGGCCGGATCGGCGCCGGCCATGCCGTTGGGCACACTGGCCAGATGCAGGGTCTGGGTCGGGAAGGCGAACTCGACGCCCAGCGCCTGGGCCAGCTTGACGATGTCGACGAACAACCGGTGCCGCTCGCGCAGTTCGGTGGTCCAGTCGGGGCACTCGTGAAACACGTAGAGCAGGATGTTCAGCGAGCTGTCGGCGAATTCGTTGAAGTAGACGTTGTAGTAATCCTTGCGGGTGTACGGATGCCGCCGCACGATCTCGCGGATGCCCTCGCAGAAGGCGTCGATCTTGGCCGGCGGCGTGTCGTACTGCACGCCAATCTTGCAGGAGATGCGGCGGTAGCGCCGTTCGCCCAGATTGTCGACGGCGGCGTTGACCAGCGTCGAGTTGGGCACGGTGATGCGCGAGTTGTAGAAGGTGCGGATCCGCGTCGAGCGGAAGCCGATCTCCTCGACGGTCCCCTCGGTGCTGCCGATCTTGACCCAGTCGCCGATCTGGAACGGGCGGTCGATCAGGACCGTCACCGAGCCGAACAGGTTCTCCACGGTGTCCTTGGCCGCCAGGGCGAAGGCCAGGCCACCGATGCCCAGGCCGGCCAGCAGGCTGGTGATGTCGATATCCAGATTGCCGGCGATGAACAGGATGCCGAAGGAAATGACGACGATCTTGATCGCCCGCCGCAGCATCGGCACCAGGATGTCGTCGACCTTGGTCTCGGTCTCCTGGGCCAGGGCCAGAAAGTGGGCGGCGACCAGGTCGACCAGCCGGTAGGCGCCCCAGACGGCGCCGCAGGCGACCACCAGCTGCACGGCGAAGTTCAGGGCGTCGAAGGCCCGCACCGGCAGGTCGAGCACCCGCAACAGCGCCATCCAGAGCAGCCCCATGGCCAGGATGCCGATCGGGCGCAGGAAGTCCGACTGGAACTTGTCCTCACGCAGCCGGTCGCTGGCCGCGAGCAGGCGCTTGAGCCAGGTACCGACGATGAAACGCACGGTCCAGTCGACGATCACCCCCAGCAGCGCCAACGCCATCAGCGCCAGCCACTGCCAGTTCTCCAACAGGAAGATGCGCTTCAACAACTGGGGCGACATCCGCTCGCGGATCAACCCCGCCACCGAACTCGGCGCGCCGCCGCCCCCCTGAATACCCTCGACGATCTCCTTGCCGCGCACCGAGGCCAACAGGTCGGGCATCGCGGCGATGGTCTCCCGGGAGAACAACCACAGCCCGGCGTCGTCGCGGGCCAGCGACACCTCGCCGTGGCGATCCCGCAGATAGACCCAGCGTGAGCCGTCGACCTGCTCGGGGATGCGCTCCAGATCGATCAGTTCGACCCGGTCGAGATAGTTCTTGAGATCCGAGGCCAGCTGTTTCCCGGCGGTCGGCCGCGACCCCGCGGTGACTCCCGACAGATCGAAACAGGCTGCCGCGTCCTCGATCCGCCGGCTGTCCCCCTCCTTGGCGTCGATCATCGCCTGTAGAAAGGAGCGGAAGGTTTCCCGGGGGGAGGAACGGTCCGGGCCGGCTGCCGCAGGCGCCGGTTCCTGGGCCGCGGCGGGTAGGCCCACGGCCGTTATCAACAGGATCGCCAGCAGGGCGTAGCCGATACCGATTCGCGGATTCAACAGGTGCCTCCGTATCGCTCTTGGAAGCGGAATAGTATCAGTGTGGCCCGGTAGAGCGCGATCCGGTATAGGTAGTAGCCATGTGGCGCTCGACGGTACTCGCGATCCTGCTGCTGGCACACACGGTCCACGCCGCGACCGTCGAGGTGCTGGTCGTCGACGAGCAGGGCTCGGCCATGGCCGGCGAGACGGTGACCCTTCGGGCGCTGTCGGTGAAGAGCGGTCCTCTCCCCACCGGGCCGCTCCCCCGGGCCGAGACCGACTTCAGCGGCCGCGCCCGCTTTCCGGGGCTTCCAGCCGGCACCTACTCGGTCAACCTGCCCTCGCCCAGGGTGCCGGGAATGATTCCCCCCGAGTTCGACCCCGCGGCGCCCTCCCGGGAGGTCGCCCTGGACTCGGCCAACGATGTCCAGCAGGTGGAGCTCAGAATCCGGCGGGGCGTCGACGTGGTCTGCCGGCTGGATGTCAGCCGCGGCCCCACGCCCTCGGCGACCGCCCGCTT
>CAZBZH010000404.1:0-4624 GCA_964496265.1 uncultured Acidobacteriota bacterium
ATCGAGGTTACCTTCACCTCGACCTAGAGCTCGCCGTCGGCGACGATCGAGGTCGAGGTGAAGGTCGAAGCCGGATGGGCTTCGACTCCGAAGAAGTCGTCGCTCTTCAGGTGCTCGGTCAGCTTGTCGTTGTCCGACCAGATCGAGGTGGTGTCGATCTCGAGGGTGACCGTGGACTTGGTCGGCTCACCATCGACCAGATCGATGCTGCCGGTGAACGCCTTGAAGCCGCCGTCGTGGGTGCCGGTGACCTTGGCGCCGACGAACTCGATCTTGGAGTCCGGCGTGATCGCGAAGGAGGTGCCTCCGGCAGCCGGGGTCTCGATGGCTTCGGGCTCGGACACGGTGGCGTCCGGCGCGTCCTCGGCGGGGTTGGAACAACCGGCGGTCATCGCCAGCAACAGGATCAGGGCCAGGCTAAGGGAAGCGAAACGGTGCATGGAATCCTCTCTATGTCCGGGTTTCTGCGGGCCGTTGCGGTCGCGGTCGGACCGGGCCCGGATGGGAATAAGTCGGAGCAGGATGGTAGCATCGGCGATTTCCTGTCGCCGCACCGACGATTCCTTATCACCGCCCTGGCGGAACGCCCCGCCGCGAGCACCGCCACGGGCCCGTAGCACCCCGCCCCGCCCCTGGCCGGACGCCGCCCTAGCCGCTACCGTGGCGGCTCGATGATGCTCTACGGCGAACTGGCTTGCCTGGGCTCCGCGTTCCTCTGGGCCATCACCCTCAACCTGATGAGCGGCCCGATCGAACGTTACGGCGCCCGGGTGATCAACCTGGCCAAGTGCGGGATCGCCGCGGTGATGCTGGGCATCACCGTGCTCCTGGCGGGCCAGGCCGGCGCCCTGCTCGCGGCCTCCCCTCGGGATCTCACGCTCGTCGGCGTATCCGGCCTGCTTGGACTGGTGCTGGGAGACACGGCGCTGTTCGCCTCGGTCGCCCGTCTGGGGGTTCATCGCAGCCTCCTGCTCCAGTCGCTGGCACCGGTGTTCACCGCGCTGCTCGCCGCCGTGTGGCTCGGCGAACGCTTGACCGCCGCTCAGGGGCTCGGCGCCGCGGTGATTCTCGCCGGCGTGCTGCTGGTGGTCGCTCCCGGACGCAACGCGGCGCGCAGTGCCGCGGGCTGGTCCATCGCCGGGATCCTCTTCGGCTTGATCGCCGCCTTCGGCCAGGGCTCCGGGGTCGTCGTGGCCAAGGAGGGAATGGCCGAGATCCCGACTCTTTCGGCGACCTTCCTGCGCCTCGCCGCATCGGTTGCGGGACTGGTATTGATCGATCTGGTGTTTCGCCGCGGCGGACGCTACGTCGAACTGGCCCGGGACCCCAAGACCCTGGGCCGTGTCGTCCCCGCGACCTTTCTCGGCACCTACGTGGCGCTCTACCTGATGATGGCCGGCGTGAAGTTCGCCCCCGCCGCCATCGCCGCGGTCCTGCTCTCGACGCCACCGGTGTTCAGCCTGGTGATCGAGTCGGTGCTGGAACGGCGGCTGCCGACCCTGCGCGGTGTCGTCGGAACGGCCCTGGCGGTCAGCGGCGTCGCGATCCTCGTCGTGCCCTGAGCGCGCTCCGCCCACCACGCCGCCCGAGAAAGCCCGCGCCCCGGCGCAACTTTCCGGGGCTACCGGGCGTAATCCAGAACACAGGCCGGCCCGCCGAACAAAGCGGACCCTTCCACGCCGTGAGCCCCGAGAGGTCGCCCATCGACGAAACCGGCGCGAGGTACAATGCCCGTATGAGGATCTTGTTGCTCTTGTTATGCGGCCTGTGGACGCTGGGAGCAGCGTCCCCGGTCCTGGCCAAAACCTCGATCTGCTCGAGGCGCGCCTGGTCGAAATCCTGAACGAGCACAACGTGCCCGGGATGAGTTTCAGCGTGATCGCTCCAACGGGAGCCCGCGCCACCGGCCTCGGCCTGGCGGACCGGCAGGGCAACCAGCCGGCTACCGCGGAAACCTGCTTCCGTCAGGGCTCGATCTCCAAGAGCTTCGTGGCCCTGGCCGCGCTCAAGCTGGCCGAGGAGGGCCGGCTCGATCTGAACGCCCCGGTCCACACGCTGCTCCCCGAGTCCGGCATCGAGAACCGCTGGCGGGCTGAACATCCGGTGCGGGTCATGCACCTGCTCGACCACACCGCCGGCTTCGACGACATTCACGTCAATGAATACGCCAACGGTACGCCGGAGATCTCGTTGAGCGACGGCCTCGCCTTCAATCCCAAATCCCGCACGGTACGCTGGAAGCCGGGACATCACTTCTCCTACTCCAACGCCGGACCGTCCCTCGCCGCGCGGATCGTCGAGCAGGTTTCGGGCGTCGAGTTCGAAAGCTACATCAAACAGACCTTCTTCGAACCGCTGGGCATGGACACCGCCGGGTACCGGCTGGACGAAGCGATGGCCCAACGGATCGCCACCGGCCACGAGGGAGACGGCATCACGGCCGCGGACTACGAGCACATCCTGATGCGGCCGGCGGGCGCGCTGAACGCCTCGGCCAACGACATGCTGCACTTCCTGCAGTTCATGTTGAACCGGGGCAGCTTCCGCGAGATGGAGATTCTGAGCGACGCGTCGATCCGCACGATGGAGACCCCGCAGTCGACCATGGCCGCCCGCGAAGGGGTGCGCGCCGGTTACGGGCTGGGCAACTTCACCACCGCGTTCAAGGGGCACCTGTTCCATGGACACAGCGGAGGGATCACCGGCTTCGTCGCGCACTACGGCTACCAACCCGAGTATCAGGCCGCCTTCGCTTTCTCGCTCAACGCGCCCAACGGCGAGGCGTTCCAGGCGATTCACGATGAGATCTGCCGCTTCCTGACCCGGGACGCCGAGTCGCGCTACCCCCCGGAGCACCGGCTCGCCGCGGAGCTGGGGAGCGAGATCGCCGGCGTCTATTCCCCGTTCACCGTGCGCCAGGAACTGGGGCGTTTCCTGATGCCGCTGTTCGGCTACGTGCGGGTGACCTCGCGGGACGGCCGGCTCTACGCCTCTCCCCTTCTCGGCGGTGACGACACCGCGATCTACGCGGTGACCGACTCGCTGTTCCGCGGCGCCGAGGACCCGATCGCCAGCATGTCGCTGCACCGGGAGGACGGGACGCTGCTGATCCAGGCGGCGTCGGGACCGCTGGCCGGCACCTTCCGCAAGAGCTCCATGGGCAGGGTGGTCTCCTTCTGGGTCGCGGCGATCCTGAGCCTGGTGCTGCTGGCCAGTTCCGTCGCCTTCGCCCTCGGCTGGGTGCCCATGCTGGCCGTCGGGCGCATGCGCCAGGCGAGACATCTCAGCGTCCGCTTCTGGCCGCTGGCCGCCGCGGTCAGTTTCCTCGTGTGGGTCCTGGCGGTCTTCACGGCGCTGGGCGACCCGGTCGATTCGCTGGGCCATCTGACCCTGCATTCGGGCCTGATGTTCGTCAGTTCGCTGACGCTCGTCCTCGGGGCCCTGGCCGGCGCGATCCAGGTGATTCGTTCGCGCACCTGGGAGATTTCCCGTAAGGTGTGGTTGCATTCGGCCGCGGTTTCCGCCGCGGCGCTGTTCGTGGTGGGTTACATGGCCTACTACGGTCTGATCGGTTTGAGGACCTGGGTCTACTAACGTTCGCGAGGACATCCATGTTGGTTCGCCGGCTGTCGATCTTCTGTCTGCTCCTGGCACTCGCCGCGGTTCCCGCCGCCGCGGGTTCCGACTTCAACATCATCTACGGCACCAAGTCGATGGATGACGACTTCGCCCCCTTCGACTCCCAGGAGTCGTTGATGGGACAGTTGACCCTGGGTGACGACAACTGGCCGGTCTATCTGGCCGTCGACTTCCTGCTGAGCGACGACAACACCGTGGATGGCAGCACGGTCTTCACCGAGGGGTCCACCCGCGAACTGGCTTTCGGCGCCCGCAAGGTCTGGGACCACAGCCGGGTCCGCCCCTTCATCGGCGGCGGCATCACCCGCATCGAAGGGGAATTCCGGCGCGACAACCTGATCGTCGACGACGCCGCCCTCGGCCTGTGGCTCGACGCCGGCGTCTTCTGGCGCATCGGCGACTCCTTCAACCTGGGTGTCGAGGCGCGCATGTCCCGGGCCAAGGTCGAGATCGGCCCCGACGGCTCCGAGGTCGAGGCGGGTGGTGAGTCGGTCGGCCTGCTGGTCGGCTTCGGCTGGTAGCCAAACCCCAGGCGATGCTCGCCCACGTTCGCAGTCTGCTCTACGTCCCGGCCCGCAAGCAGTCGATGCTGCGCAAGGTCGGCCTGCTCGGCGCCGATTTCTACATCGTCGATCTGGAAGACGGCATCGGGCCGGACCACAAGGATGCCGCCCGGCAGATCGTCGCCGACGTGCATGACGAAGGCGCCCTGCCCCGCGAAAACTGGGCCCTGCGCATCAACGCCGAGGAGAGCCCCTGGATCGACGCCGACCTGGAACTCGCGGCAACGGTCCGGCCTCCCGCCGTGGTGTTGCCCAAGGCCGAGGATCCCCAGGCGATCTCCCGGCGGGCCGCGGCACTCGAACCGGCGGCCATGCTGCTGATGCTCGAGACCGCCACCGGCGTCGGCCGTGCCCGGGAGTTGGCGGCGCATCCCGCGGTGCAGGGCCTGGTCTACGGCTCTGCCGACCTGCGGCGCTCCCTG
>CAZBZH010000405.1:0-4623 GCA_964496265.1 uncultured Acidobacteriota bacterium
CGGAACACCCGGAGTTGTTCGACGGTCTGCCCGACGAGACCGCGATGGCGCTGGCCAAGGCGGACGAGGAGTTCCGCCGCGCCCGGGGGCTCAAGCCCTGGGTGCTGACCCTGTTCCCGACCCAGGGCTTCGCCGACATCGAGGAGATGAGCCTGGAGGACTACACCCGGGTCGTGGTCGCGGCGTCGACCCAGGACCCGCACCAGCTGGAGGCGATCCAGGAACCCATCCGCGAGTTGATGGATCGCAGCAAGCGGCTGCGCTTCGTGACCCGCTGCCCCAGGCACGATCGGGACCTGGAGCTCTCCATCGACATCTCACCCGGCAAGGCGATCCCCTGCACCGGCCTGCGCAACTTCCCCGACGGCGAGGTGTTCACCAGCCCCGACTCCCGGCACACCGAGGGTGAGATCTTCGTCGACATGCCGGTGTTCCAGGGCGGCACGGTGATCGAGGGGGTCTACCTCAAGTTCGAAAGCGGCAACATCGTCGACTACCGGGCAGACAAGGGGGGCGACGCCCTGGCCAAGATCATCGAGACCGACGCCGGCTCCAAGCGCCTGGGCGAGGTCGCGCTTGGAATGAACGCCGGCATCGAGGCGGTCCTGCGCCATCCGCTGTTCGTCGAGAAGGTCGGCGGCACCGTGCACATCGCCATCGGCGCCAGCTACCCGATCTGCTTCAGCGACGACCCGGCGTCGGAGGCGGGCGTGGCCCGGGTCGCGGCGTTGGCCGAGGAAGGTGTGTTCAACAAGTCCGCGCAGCATGTCGACATCGTCACCGACTTCCGCGGCGGGGGCGCGGGCAAGGCGGTGTTCTTCGACGATACGGAAGTGGTGGTGCGGGACGGAATCTGGGTGCTGCCGTAGCCGATCGGAACCGAACGATGATGTTGTCACTTGCACTGGTAGTCATGGTTGAAATGGGTTGCACCTTGCCCGCGACAGACCGGGGCAGTTGCATCCCCGAGAATGCCGAGCGTTCCTACGCAGACTTGGACGGCGCACGCACTCCCATATCTCTCTTCGTTTCACCAGGCCAGATGCAACCAGGTTGGACTTGGTGGTACGACGGCGCGACATATTCCTTGGGGGTCGATGCGTTCGGCGTCGTTCAGTACATCGAGACGTCTTCACCATGTGTAGAGACGCCGACGGGTGTGCGCGTGGGGCTGACCTTGCAAGAAGTCGAAACCATGATCGAAGTGTCTATGATCGAGTGGCCCGGATGGGGCTACGTTGCCGAGTTGCCGAACGGATGGAACGCGGCTTTCTTCCCCAAGGAATGGAAAGAGCCGGGGCCATCGGATGTCGTGCAGAGGATTTTCAAAGGCAACCTCGCCGGCTACGGCGCCAAAGCCTCCCGCCCGTGCATCGTGCCGCCCGAGAAACCCTGAGTCGACAAGAGACGCGGCCGCTCTCACCGCTGGCTAGCGTTCCGCCGCCAACCGCTTCATCACCTCTGCGTGGCTCTTGCGCACGTTGTCCGGATCCCAGATGGTGATCTCCCGCGCCGGCGGGATGCCCTTGCCTTCCCACAGCACGCCTTCGTGGTCCAGGTAGATCTCGTGGGAGATCGCCAGATCCCAGCCGTTGGGTAGGGTCTTGTCCAGGATGTCGGAAAGGGCGCCCATGGTGGTGGTGCCCACGTGGGTCACGTTGGGCAGGGAGCGCATCGACATGGTGAATGTCTCGGCGGCGCTGACCGTCACGTCGCTGGTCACCAGGATCACCGGCTTCAGGTAGCGCGGTCCCTTCGCGGGCTCCACGTAGAAGCGCTGGCGGGGCGTCTCCTTGCGGAAGGGCTGCTTGTCGTAGGCGAAGGTCCGTTCGGCGGCGAAGTGAGACGCGATGGCACGGCCGACGTCGTCGAGGCCGCCCTGGTTGAGGGTCACGTCGACGATCATCTTGCGGGTGTCGGCCAGGTCGGTCACCGCCTGGCCGATGATGCGGTGGACCGCGGCGACCTCCTCGTCGATGCTGGCGTCGTCGTCATCGTCGAAGCCGCCCATGCCGTAGACGGTGATGTAGCCCACGTCGCCGATGCGGCCCCACAGCACGTTACCGCCGGCGGCGTCGGTGGAAGAACGACCCAGCACCCGGCGCATCCGTTTCTTGGTGCCGAAGAACCAGTCGGTTTGAAAGCGGCCCATCGACTCCTTGCGCTTTTTCTTCTTGTGATATTCGGCGCGCAGGATCGGCCCCAGGGTGCGGGTGCGCTGGCCGGCGAAGCGTTCCCGCTCGCCGTCGATGGTGGCGGTCAGGCTCAGGTGACCGTCGTCGACATCCTCGAGCATGGTGGTGAAGATCTCGTAGAGTTCCCGCTCGGTGGTCTCGGGGCCGACCCTGGAGCGGAACTGCTCCCCTTGCGCTTTCCAGTCCACCTCGTGGAGGTCAAAGAAGGCGTAGAGTTCGTCCATCACCGCGTAGAAGTAGTCGAAGGTGTCCTTCGGAGTCTCCTCCAGCTCCCGCGCACAACTTGCCGGTTCCTCGTCGATCGGGTCGAGGGTGAACGCGGTCGACTCGGGGAGATCGGCGATGGTCAGCACCCCGTCTTCGATGGCGTAGCGCCGCACGAACTGGGCGAACTCCTCCGGTTCGAAGGTCCCGCGCATGCAGCCCACCGAGGTCACGTCGATCAGCTCCACCGAGTCCGCCTGGAGACGCAGCACCCGGCCGTAGCCCCGGCTCTGCCACAGGCCGTGGGAGGCAGCGGCCACCTTCCCGTCGACCACCAGCGGCGCGAAGTCGTCAGCGGATAACGCCCGGGCTTCGCCAGCGGCGAGGGACAAGAGGAGCATCAGCGAGAGGATCGTCCGGGTGAACAGCGCTCCCGAGGGGCGAACGGCGGGCAGTTGCATGGGGCTCCTTTCGTGGTTTCGAGCACCCATTTAGCGTAGCTGCCGCAGGCCGAAGACGGTCGGCGGATTGCGCCACCATGGCGGCGCTTTTCACCGTATCATGATCCCTGAGTGGCGATTTTCGCCACGCCGCCGCGGCCAACCAGGGAAAGACCTCCAATGCTCGACGACTTCGATCGGGCGATCCTGGCGATCGTCCAGCAGGACAATCAGCGCACCCACGCCGACATCGGCGAGCAGGTGAATCTCTCGCCCTCCTCGGTGCGGCGCCGACTGACCCGCATGCGCAAGGAGGGCACCATCGCCGCCGACGTCTCCCTGGTCGCGCCCGACCGGGAGTCGGTCACCGCCATCGTGCGGGTCAGCTTCCAGCAGGAGTCCCTCGAGGCCAACAACGCCTTCAAGCGGCGCATGCTGGAATCCCCCGAGGTCTCCCAGTGCTACGCGGTCTCCGGCGAGACCGACTTCATCCTGGTGGTCCACGCCGCGACCCTGGCCGACTACGAGGCCTGGGGCGAACGCACGCTGATGTCCGATCCGGCGATCCGCCGCTACGACACCCACATCGTCTGGTCCCGGGTGAAGTTCTCGACGGCGATCCCGCTCTAGGTCGCCGACCGTTTCGTTCGCGTTGCTACGGCAGCGGCGGGAAGACCCACTGATCCTGATAGAAGCCGATCGGCGGCGCGACCAGGTCGGTCGCCGGATCCCCCGAGGGGTAGTAGCCCGCCGGGACGTGGCCGTAGATCATCCGCGGCGGCATCATCGGCTGCCGGCGCGGATCCACCTGGAGGGTCCAGGTCAGGTTTTCGGTCAGCGCCCCCACCTGCAGGCTCTCCACGGCCTGGTCCGAGGTGTGGCAGGAAAGGCAGAACGCGTTCATCGAGCTGTCCGGCCGCGGTTCGTCGAACTCCAGCGGGCCCTCGTTGAAGATCAGCCGCTCGCGGATCGACCAGGCACCGTTGGGGATGTTGCCCAGGTGGGCACCGGTCTCCTCGCTGTAGTCGTGGAAACAGTAGCGGCGGGTCGCCGGCTTCGGTTCGGCGGGAGCTTGCTGGAAGTCGCTGGACAGTCCCGACGTCGTGGTGGAATCGGAGGTCTCCGGCGCCCGGGTGGTCAGGCCGGCGTTGGAACGGGCCATGGTCGGCTGATCCAGCAGCACCGGCTGCAGGTACTCCTCGACCATGGTGCCCCGGGCGTGGTTACAGATCACCTCACGGTTGGGCTGCTCGCCGAAGACCTTGAACTCGTCGACCCAGCCGCGGAAGCCGGGGGTCGGGTCGTTTTCGATCTTGCCGACCCAGACTTCGCCCCGAGCCGTGCCGCTGGTCAGGCGGAAGAGCGACGTGCCGTCGCTGGAGTTCCAGGTGGTCAACCGATCGCCGTTGCGATACAGCCGCACCCGCTCACCACCGGGATCGGCCAGCAGACCGAGATGGAACCAACCGACCTGGGGCACGGTCTTCGCCGCCGGCAGGTTGTAGGTCATCTTGACCTGGCCGTCGCCGCCGCGGAACAGGATCTGGGAACGGCCGGCGAGCTGCACCCGGGAGTCGTCAGGGAAGCGGATCACGTCGCGCACCACGCCGTCATCGGCAAAGCGCGCGTCGATGAACAGTCCCGTGTACCAGGGGCTCTGGTCCGGATCCTGAGGCTGGGTCTGAGGCACGTCGTAGCGAATGCCGGTCGAGCCGTCGAGCCACATGCCGTGTCCGCGAATGCCGCCGAGAGCGACCGGCTCCATCCGCGCGTTGCCCCGCCGA
>CAZBZH010000406.1:0-4615 GCA_964496265.1 uncultured Acidobacteriota bacterium
CGGTGAGCTATGGATCCGCGGGCCCCAGGTGATGCTCGGCTACCTGAACAACGCCGAGGCCACCGCCGAGACCATCGTCGAGGACGGCTGGCTGCGCACCGGTGATGTGGCCCGGGTCGACGAGGACGGGCACTTCCGCATCGTCGACCGGCTCAAGGAACTGATCAAGTACAAGGCGTTCCAGGTACCCCCCGCCGAGCTCGAGGCGTTGCTGGTGACCCACCCCGACGTGGCCGATGCCGCGGTGATCGGCATCGCCGACGCGGAGTGCGGCGAGCTGCCCAAGGGTTTCGTGGTGCTGAAACCGAACGCCGGGGCAACCGCCGAGGACATCCAGGCCTTCGTCGCCGAACGGGTGGCCCACTACAAACAGCTGCGCCTGATCGAATTCGTCGACGAGATTCCCAAGGCGGCCTCGGGCAAGATCCTGCGCCGGATCCTGCGGGAGCGCGGTTAGTCCGCTCCGGCGTCGGACCGGGGTCCATCCAGGACCGCTCGAATCCGTTCGATGAAGGGAATCGGGTCTGCGCTCCTCTCCACCGCGACCGAGAGGTGCCCGTGCGGTACTTTCAGCACCAGCTGATAGAAGTTTCCGTAGCCGACGATCAGGAAATCAAGGCCGCCGCAGTCGATGTCCCCACGCTGCCCCGCCAGGGTCAGAAGCGCTGGGTTGACCAGCAGCTCCTCGTACTTGTCGCTTTCCGAAGTGGAAGCCCCGGAGAGGCTTTCCCGCTGGAAGAGTTCCAGCTCCCCGTTACGGTAGATCGCGAGGTAGCGGACTTCGGGGGCCAGCCCGAACACGCGTTCCTTGATCAGCGCGGCATCTTGCATGGTCCCCTCCGGTGTCTTCGAGATGAGCGTCCAGACTACTGGATGACGAGCGACGGCCTACAGGACGCAGCCCTCGAAAAAAGGGCTGCACCTGTACTCGACATCTCCCACCGGCGGGCCCTATGCGTCAGGGCAGCACCCGCTCAAGGCAACTCGTAGCGCTGGAAGAACAGCTCGGCGGTGTTGACCTCGTCGCCACTGCGGATGTTGACGTCGATCTGGATCCGGTTCGCGTCCCGGCGATGGATCGTCAGGCCGTCGAACGTTGCCCTTTCCTCGGTCAGGGACTCGAGCCGGAAGGTGACGAAGTCCTCTTTCTCTTCCCAGCCCACCAGATCCGCGTTGAAATGCTTGACCCGCATCTGGATCTCACCGTCGTGTTCCGACAGGGTCACGATCTCCATGAATTGCACCTTGCCGTCGATGATGTGGCGGAAGGAGCCCATCATCATCCCCGCCCGCGGCGGGGTCCAGACCTCTTCCAGGGTGCCGCCGAAGCCCTCGCCGATCCAGGCGCCGGCCAACCAGGAAAAGTCCTCGATGGTGACCGTCCGGCCCGAGGGGAGCTCGACCGCGGCCAGCGACGGCCGGGGCGCCAGGGACGACAGAACAGCCAACAGCACGAAAGTCGCGAGTCCGAGTGCCTGTTTCATTCTTTCTCCGTTTCTCGGAGGAACCGCCTCCGTTCACAGGCTAGACGGGCAGTTTGCTGAAAATCGACCGATCGCCGCGATTTCTCACAAAGAAAGTGAACCGCTCCACCCGTCGGCGAGGCGCCCCCCGGGTTTTCCGTTGCCCCCGGGGCTTCCTCGCAGGATACTCGCAGCAACTCGTGCCCTGACTTGCCCATAGCGAGGCGGAGGCGACTGATGAGCAACTTGATCGTACGAGCCTCAGCGATCGTCGGCCTTGTTCTGCTTTGCAGTTTGGCCGCATCCGCAGCGACCATCACCGTCTCTCCCGACGGCGACGGGGACTTCACCAGCATTCAGCTCGCAATCTTCGCCGCGGTACCGGGACAGGACGACGTGCTGGTGCGCTGTGGCGTCTACCACGAGAACCTCGTCATGCGCGACGGCATCTCGGTACGCGGGGAGAATCGCGACTGCGCCATCGTCGATGGCGGCCAGCAGGGCGCCGTGGTGACCCTGACCGGAATCGGTGCCGAGACCGAACTATCGGACCTGACGCTGCGTAACGGTGGAGGTTTCTCCCGCGGAGGCGGTGGCATCTCCATCTTCGGCGGTAGCCCGGTGATCACCCGCAACATCATCCGCGACAACGGGCAGCCCCCCTTCAGCGGCGCCTACATCTACGGTGGCGGCGTTTATCTGGTCGGTGACGGCAGCGACCCGGCGGCTTCGCCGACGATCTCGGCCAACATCATCCGCGACAACGAAGCGGACTACGGCGGTGGCATCTACGTCACGCAGACCCCCTCCGCCACGATTACGACCAACCTGATACTCAACAACAGCGGGGCATGGGGCGGAGGGATCTACCTGATCTCCGGCAACGCCGATATCCTGCACAACAGCCTGGTCGACAACTACGCCGACTACGGTGGCGGGATGGGAGTGTTCAACGGGGACGGCAGCCTCGCCAACAACGTATTCTTCCGCAATTCGGCCGCCTTCTCGGCCGATTTCTGGTCACCGACGAACAATAATCTGATCTACGCCGACAACGTATCCTTTGCCAACGACCCCGCCGGCTCATATCTTCCCGACGACGGCGTCTCCGAAGTAGATCCGGAGTTCGACAACGAAACGACCTTCGCCCCGCGCAGTTCCTCTCCGTTGATCGAGTCCGACGTTGCGACCGCCGACCCGGGCGCCGACCTCGATATCGACGGGTTCCCCAGGTCCCTCGACGGGGATCTGGACGGCGTAGCTCGCGCCGACATCGGAGCCCGAGAAAACACCGGCATCACCCGGCTGCGGATCGACGGCGCCGACCTGAGTTGGGACCCGGTGGCCGGCAGCGGGATCGGCTACAACGTCTACCGGGGTGACCTGCAGACCTTGCGTCAGACCGGCGTCTACACCCAGGATCCCGGGTCGATACCCGCAGCCCGCTTCTTCTGCGGCGTCCCTCTCGGGCTTGTCGATACCGACGATCCGCCGGCCGGCGACGGGTACTTCTATCTGGTGACCGGCGTGGGCGTCGTCGAAGGCAGCCTCGGCTTCGATAGCCGCCCCGTGGAGCGTCCCGCAGAGCGAAGTTGTCCCGAAGCAGACTGAACGCCCGCATCCGGACGCGTCTCCCGACGCTTTTACCAACGTTTACAACCGTTCCGGCGACCCCAGGGCTTAACCTTGAGGGTCAATGGAGGTTCCCATGCGTCGTTTCCTGACCTGCCTGGCCGCCCTGATTCTGCTCGCTCCCATCCATGCCGCCGACTGGTCCCAGTGGCGGGGGCCGAACCGGGACGGCAAGGCCCCGGATACCGATCTGCTCCAGAGCTGGCCCGAGGGAGGACCGAAGCTGGCCTGGTCGGCGAAAGGTCTCGGCTCCGGCTACTCCAGCGTCGCCGTGGTCGGCGACCGGGTCTACACCGTCGGCGACCTGAGTGACGGCCAGCACGCCATCGCGGTGCAGCAACCCAGCGGCAAGATTCTGTGGAAGACCCGGGTCGGTCCCAGCCACGAAGACCAGTACATCGGTTCCCGCTCCACCCCGACGGTGGTCGACGGTCACGTCTACCTGGTCACCACCGAATCCGACGTCTACTGCCTGTCGGCCAAGGACGGTTCGGTCAAGTGGAAGCGCAACCTGATCGAGGAGTTCGGCGGCGCGCTAATGAAGGCCATGGGCAGGGTCGACTGGAAGTACGCAGAATCGCCGCTGGTGGATGACGGTAAGGTCATCGTCACCCCCGGCGGCAAGGACGCCCTACTGGTGGCCCTCAACGCCCAGAACGGCAAGGAGGTCTGGCGCACCCCCGCCGGCGCGATCCCGGGAGAGAAGGGTCGCGACGGCGCCGGCTATTCCTCGGTGGTCGTCTCCAACGCCGCGGGGGTCAAGCAATACGTCCAGCTGGTCGGCCGCGGGGTGCTCGGCGTCGACGCCAAGAGCGGCAAGCAGCTGTGGTCCTACAACAAGGTGGCCAACGACGTGGCCAACATCTCGACGCCGCTGATCGACGGCGATCACGTCTTCGTCTCCACCGGCTACGGCACCGGCTCGGCCTTGCTGCACATCAGCAAGAAGGACGGCAAACAGCTCCAGGCCCGGGAGGTCTACTGGCTCGAGGCGGATACCCTGCAGAACCACCACGGCGGCCTGGTGCTGCACAACGGCGTGGTCTACACCGGCACCGGCCACAACAAGGGCTTCCCCATCGCCGTCGAGATGCAGAGCGGCAAGGTGCTCTGGGGCCCGGCCCGCAACAAGGGCAACCGTTCGGCGGCGATCGCCTTCGCCGACGACCGGCTGTACTTCCGCTACGAGAACGGCCTGATGGTCCTGATCGAGGCCACCCCCGAGGGTTACAAGGAGCAAGGCAGCTTCACGATCCCGAAGGTCAACCAGTTCAGCTGGCCCCACCCGGTGATCGCCGACGGCAAGCTCTACCTACGGGAGCAGGACAACCTGTACGTCTACGACATCAAGGCCAAGGGGAAGTAGCCGCCGTCACGGGCAGGTGGCGAGACGGACTCCCGGTTCGATTCCGATCCGGCGAGAGCGCACGCCCACGAGGCCGGCGCAATCCTCCACCTCGACCCGCAGCCGACTCTCCACACCGATCTCATCCAGCCGGCAACGCTCGGCCAATTCGCAC
>CAZBZH010000407.1:0-4594 GCA_964496265.1 uncultured Acidobacteriota bacterium
GGCTATCGCGGTGACGTGGTCGCTCCGCTGATTCGCGACCTGGGCGCGGCCCTGGGCATGCACCCCCACGAAGACACGGTGTTCCAGACGCTGAATGCGCAGATGGGCAAGGCCGGGCCGCCGATGAACGGCAAGGACTTCCACATCGGCGCGCTGGAGCACGGCATCCTACCCGCCTCGGCACCGCTCTCGATCTCGTCGATGACCGCCGCCGGCCAGGCGCTGGCCTTCGCCCGGCGCAAGGAGAAGCGGGTCGCCGTCGCCTTCATCGGTGAAGGGGGCTCGTCGCTGGGTGAGTGGCACGAGGCGATCAACCTCTGCGCCGCCCGGCGCTTCCCCGCGGTGTTCTGCATCGAGAACAACCAGACCGCGCTCTCGACGCCGGTTCACGACCAGGCCTCGGTGCGGCTGTTCGCCGACAAGGCGGCGGGCTACGGCGTGCCGGGCATCACCGTCGACGGCACCGACCCCGAGGCGATCGCCGCGGCCTTCGGCTGGGCGGCGGAACGTGCGCGGAGCGGCAAGGGGCCGGCGCTGATCGAACTGATCGCCATGCGCATGTGTGGGCATGCGCACCACGACGACATGCTGTACCTGGGCCACGAGCCCCAGCCCAGCTGGGACTACCCCAAGCCCAAGGCCCAGGGCTATGCCGACAAGAAGCGCTACGCCTACTGGGCCGAGCGGGACCCGATCAAGACCTACGCCGCCAAGCTGGAAGCCGAGGGGGTGATCGGCGCCGACGGCCTGGACAAGCTCAAGGAAGAGTGCGCGGCGATGGTCGCGGCCCAGACCAAACGGGTCATCGACCAGCCCTGGCCTGAAGCGGAAGACGCCGGCCGCGGCGTGTTCGCCGACGAGGCGCCGCGCAAGCACATCGAGGTGCTGGAGGACCGCAGCCCGCTGCGTTCCCGTCCCCTGCCCCCGCTGCCCTCTGTGGAAAAGGCTCCCGCCTTCGATCCCAAGGGGAACACGTTCCTCGAAGCGGTGATGATGGGGGTCGGCGACGCCCTGGCGGCGGACGACCGCACCTTCGTCTACGGCCAGGACTGCGGCGGCAAGTACGGCAACGCCTTCCTGCTGCTGCGGCCGCTGCTGGAAAAGCACAGCAGCCAGATCTGGAACTCGACGTTGTCCGAGGCGGGCATCCTCGGCGCCTGCACCGGCGCGGCGCTGGCCGGCCTGCGGCCGATCGGCGAGATCCAGTTCAACGACTTCGTCGCCACCGGCTTCAACCAGCTGGTCAACAACGCCGCCAAGATCCGCTACCGCTGGGGCGGCAGCGTGCCGATGGTGGTGCGCATGCCCTGGGGCGGCCTGCGCAAGGCGGGCCCGTACCATTCGCAGAACACCGAGCCCTGGTTCTACCGGACGCCTGGACTGAAGATCGTGACGCCGTCGACGCCCCATGACGCGCGAGCGCTGATGGCCGCGGCGGTGGCCGATCCGGACCCGGTGCTGTACTACGAGCACATCGGGCTGTATCGCGACCCGCGGGTCAAGCAGAAGCTGAGCCCCAAGGCGCCCAAGCCGATGAAGCTGGGTCAGGCGGCGCTGCGCCGTTCGGGAAGCGACCTGGCGATCGTGTCTTACGGGGCGTATTCCCACGTGGCGATGCGGGTGGCGGAGAAGCTCGCTGCCGACGGCATCCAGGCGTCGGTGCTCGACCTGCGCACGCTGGTGCCGCTGGATCGGGAGACGCTGCTGACCGTGGCGCGCCACTGCGGCAAGATCCTGATCGTCCACGAAGACTCGCGCACCGGCGGCATCGGCGAGAGCCTGGCCGCGATCATCCAGGAAGAGGCCTTCGAGGACCTGGACGCGCCGGTCCGGGTGGTCGGGGCGCTGGATACGCCGGTGCCCTACTCGCCACCGATGGAAGAGGCGTTCTTGCCCAGCGAGGCGCGAGTGGAGCAGGCGGCGAGGCTGTTGGCGGGGTACTAGCCCCGATTTTCAAGAGAGTGCAAGAAGCCCATGGAACTCACAGGTCAAATCGTTCAGGTGCTGGAGGAGAAGTCCGGCACGTCGGCTCGCGGTGAATGGCGCAAACAGGAATACGTCATCGAGATCCCCGGTGACTATCCCAAGAAGGTCTGCTTCATGGTCTGGGGGGACAAGATCGACCAGATGCAGATCCAACAGGGACAAGAGCTGACCGTCCACTTCGATCTGGAGAGTCGGGAGTACAACGGCCGTTGGTACACCGACGTAAAGGCCTGGAAGATCGAGCGCGGTGAACAGCCCCACGACGACGCTCCACACCCTTCCACGCAAGAGGAACCGCCGCCGATCGAGGACGACGACATCCCGTTCTGAGTCCGGCAGGGGCAGGCCTCGCGCCGTATGCTCGATCGGACCAAGCGGCCGTAGTCGCCGGCCACCCGCCCTCGCGGCTGCCGAGTTCATGCAGCACCAAAACAGGCAGCGATGCAGCCGTCCTGGACCACCGACCTAACATCTCTCGGTCTCGCGGGGCGGCTATGGGCCTTCAAAAACGGTACGCGCGGACTCTTACTCCGACACAGGCGATCGACCCAGGGTGCCCACGGTCACTATTTCGAGCATTAGACAGGGGCAAGACATGTATCTCATCGCGCTATCTCTCAGTCTTTTTCTGATGAAAGCGGAACCTCCCAAGATCCAGACCTTCATCGACACCGAGCGAACCGTCAGGGTCGACCCGCGCCGTGGCGCCGACGACCGACTCGACTACGCCTCACTGCTGCAATTCGGCCCCTGGGACGACCGGAACTACCAGTTGACCCTCGAGGATCTGGCAGTCCTGTCTCCCGACGAGGAGACCCTCCGCGAACCGATCCCGGCGTTCTATCGGGTGATGATGCGTCGCGCCTCGCCACACCTGCCGACGACCGGAGAAGCCCAGTACCCCCGAAGCGCCCTCCAGAATTTCCGCCAACAGTTCGGCGGCTACCTGGTGAACGGCGAACTCTACCGGGGTGTGCGGCGATCCTCGGGTCGCTACGCGGTCGTCCTCGACGCGGGCGTCTCGCAGCAAGCGTTCGTCAACAACGGCAGCGAAGCGCTGTCCGGCGAGGTCCGGATCACTTCCCCTGTCGGCGCCTCCGAGTCGGCGATCAAGATCAGTCCGGTAGACAGCGACCTGGTGATCGCAGGCACCAACGGTCCCGGCGGCGGGCAAAGAATGCACTACTCCACCGACGGCGGCGAAACCTGGACTCAGGTGGACCTCCCGTTGGGGGGCACCTGCTGCGATCCGGGCGTGGACTGGTCCTCCGACGGGAGCCTGGCCTACGCGGTCGCCCTGGGCAACTGCATGTTCGGCAGTTGCG
The DNA here is from genome assembly GCA_964496265.1 of uncultured Acidobacteriota bacterium. Taxonomy (GTDB): domain Bacteria; phylum Acidobacteriota; class Polarisedimenticolia; order Polarisedimenticolales; family Polarisedimenticolaceae; genus Mor1. Next base: position 3,312 of record CAZBZH010000407.1, read on the forward strand.
CGGTGTTCTTCTACCGGAGCGATGACGGCGGCCAGACCTGGAACGACCTGGAAGACGCGACACCTGGCGACCCGCGCCGCGAACTGGTGATCACCGGCGGCGACAAGGAGTTCATGCACGTCGACCAGTTCGCCACGTCCCCACACAAGGACAACATCTACATCACCTGGCACAGCGGTCGGGTGATGCAGTTCGCTCGCTCCACCGATTTCGGCAACACCTTCACGACCCAGTCGTTCTCCAACGATCCGGCCAACCAGGGCATCGGCAGCGACATCACCACCGATCACAACGGCAGGATCTTCTACATCTGGCCGGGTACCGACACGGGCACGATTCGGCTGATCCGTTCCGACGACGGCGGCGTGACCTTCGGGGCGATCAGCCAGATCGCCGACACCGAAGCGTCCTTCATCTATCCGATCCCTTCGATGGAAACGCGCGAGGTGTTCGTCTACGTGGCGGCGGACACCGACCGCAGTGGCGGTAGTTTCCACGGAAGCGTGTATGCCGCCTGGAGCGACACCACCGGCCCCGAATCGGCGAACCCCGCCGACAACCACTCGCGCATCACCGTGGGCTACTCCCACGACGGCGGAGACACCTGGGCCACGTCGACACCCCACGAGACCGCCGACGCCAACACCGTGGACCGCTGGCATCCCTGGCTCACCGTGGGGCCTGACGGGACCGTGCACGTGGTCTACTACGACACCCGCCGCGACCCTTCGCGCACCTCGGTCGATCTGTTCTACAGCTTCTCGACCGACGGAGCGATGACCTGGTCGACCCCGGAGCGAGTCACCACCGAGCAATCCCCGAACATCACCGACGGGTTCGAGTTCGGCGACTACAACGGCCTCGACATCGTGATGGACAACCTGATCGCCGTCTTCACCGACAACCGGCAAGAAGGTGGCGGCTCCGGCGATTCCGAGGACGTGTACGGCGCCGGCATCACTCCGGGAGGCGGAGCGTTCTGCGGCAACGGGACGATCGACCCGGGAGAAGCCTGTGACGGAAGCAATACCGGCGGCCAGGGTTGCTCCGATTTCAACTGCGCCGCCGGCAGCCTGGCGTGCGCCGCCGATTGCAGCGCCCTGGATGCCTCGGCCTGCAGCCTCTGTAGTGGAGCCGACCGTGTCGAAGTCCCGCTGCTGCTCTCCTATGCGGATCCGGATCTGTCGCTGAGCTGGGGAGCGGCTTGTGCCGGCACGGACTACGCCATCTACGAGGGCCAGATCGGCGCCTGGACCAGCCAGATTCCGGTGCAATGCTCCACC
>CAZBZH010000408.1:0-2249 GCA_964496265.1 uncultured Acidobacteriota bacterium
CCCCCGACGGCCGGAGCGCCCGGCGGGGGGGGTCCTTCGGCGCGCTGCTCGGCCTCGGTTTTCTGGTCGAGGGGCCGGTGGCGCTGCTGCTTCCGCTCTTGATCCTGCTCGCCGGCCGCACGGCGGCGGGGATGTCCCTGGTGCCCGGCTGGCGGGTGGCGGCGACCGCGGCCGGCGCCTGTCTGGCGGTGATCGCCCCCTGGGGCCTGGCCCTGATCGGCCGGATCGGCCTCGACGGGGTCGCCGAGCTGCTTCAGCGGGAGGCGTTGGACCGCTACGTCAGCGGCACCGACCACGTGAAGCCGCTCTGGTTCTATGTCCCGGTGCTGCTGGTCGGAGCCTTTCCGTTTGTCGTGCCGCTGCTGACCGGCACGCTGCGGGCCTTCTGGTTGCGGCGCAAGCAGGCCGGTCCGACCGCGCCCTACTGCGCCGGCGCTCTGGTGGCCGGGGTCCTGTTCTTCTCTCTGGGCCAGGGGAAGTTACCCAACTACCTGGTGCCGTTGATGCCGTTGGCCGCCTGGCTGACCACCTGGGAGTTGGCCCGGGACGCCGGCCGGGAAAAGCCGGGGGCGCTGGTCTCGACCCTCCTCGCCGGTAGTCTCGCCGCCTTTGGAGTCATCTTGCCGCTGGCGGCCCGGCGCTATCCGGAGGTGCCCCACGTCGAGCTGGTCGGCTGGCTGGGAGGCGGGCTCTGGATCGCCGCGGCGCTGGTGGCGCTCTATGGAGCCCTGCGCCTGCGGCCGAGGCTGGCTTATGGCGCCGCCGTCGGTGCCGCCGCCGGGTTCCTGCTGCTGTTGACCACGGTGTTGCTCCCATCGATGTCCACCGTGCGCAGCGCCCGGGGCGTGGCCGCCGAGATCGAGGCGGCGTACCCGCAAGTGCCGGTGGCTGTGGTGGATATGAAGGTACCCAGCCTGCTGTTCTACCTGGACCGGCCGGTGGAAGAGGTGGACCTGAGGGACCTGCCCGCCCGGCTGGACCGGCCGGACGACCTCGTGCTGGTCTTCGACCCGGACGATCTGGAGCGTCTGGAACCGGCCGTTCGCCGGCGCATCGTCGAGGTCGCCTCGGCGGGCAAGTACCGGATCTGCCGCCGGGCCGCCGAGGCGCCGGCCGGGGGCGTCCTTGACGGCAAACAGGGCTCAGGTTAGTTTTGGAGCGGCGAAAGCCCTTGTCCCGCAGGGATTTGAGCCGATCAATCCAATAAACAGGATGGCGATGAGCGGACGCATGGCCTGGTTCAAGAAAGAGAAAACACCCAAGCAACCCCAGGCGGAACGCCGGTTCACCGTGCCCGAAGGGCTGTGGGTCAAGTGCCCGAGTCCCAGCTGCAAGGAAATCGTCTACAAGAAAGACGTCCTGCGGAACGCCAACGTCTGCACCAAGTGCGACCACCACTTCCGGATCAGTTCCCGGGAGAGGATGGACCAACTGTTCGATCTGGGGCGCTACGAGGAGTTCGCCACCGAGGTCGCTCCGCTGGATCCGCTCGAGTTCGTCGACTCCAAGTCCTACGAGAAGCGCCTGGTCGACTACCAGAAGCGCACCGGCCTGAAAGACGCCGTGATCACCTGCACCGGCACCATCGGCACCTACCCGGTGTCCATGGCGGTTATGGAGTACGGGTTCATGGGCGGCTCGATGGGCAGCGTCGTGGGTGAGAAGGTCACCCGGGCGGCCGAGCGCGCCCTGAAGGACCAGCGCGCCCTGATCGTGATCTCCTGTTCCGGCGGGGCACGGATGCAGGAAGGTGCCCTATCGCTGATGCAGATGGCCAAGATCTCGTCGGCGCTGGCCCAGCTCGACGTGGCCGGCCTGCCCTTCATCTCGGTGCTGACCGATCCGACGACCGGTGGCGTGACCGCGTCCTTCGCCATGTTGGGCGATCTGAACATCGCCGAGCCCAAGGCGCTGATCGGCTTCGCCGGTCCCCGGGTCATCGAGCAGACCATCCGCCAGAAGCTGCCGGCCGGGTTCCAGCGCTCGGAGTTCCTGGTCGAGCACGGCATGCTCGACTACATCGTCGAGCGCAACCAGATGCGCGACAAGCTGATCTCCAGCCTGCGCTTCCTGATGCCGGACAAGGCGCTACACCGACCCAGAGCCGCCAACTAGGGTCGAGTTGTTCGACCCAGGGTCGAGTCGTTCGTCCCAGGGTCGAGTCGTTCGTCCCAGGGTCGAGTCGTTCGGCCCAGGGTCGACCGGTTTCCATCCCGTTTTTCGTCGGAAAGTGCCCCGAAAAAGCACGG
>CAZBZH010000408.1:2349-4592 GCA_964496265.1 uncultured Acidobacteriota bacterium
GGGTCGACCGGTTTCCATCCCGTTTTTCGTCGGAAAGTGCCCCGAAAAAGCACGGGGCCGGGAACCCGTATGAGCTCCCGGCCCCGAATTTCGACAAAACGCTCGGTCGGTGCGCAACCAAACGAGGGGTCGCGGCGTACTTACTTGCAAGCAAGTTAAGCGTGAGACGTTACCGAACCCCTGAGGCGCTTCCGGAGCTAGAACCCCTCCTCCTACTCCGGGGGCGCTTCTTTTGTACTCCCCTATATAACTCGAAACGGTCCGATCGTCACAAGATTTTTACAATTACCGTGGCGGGATGCGCCCCTGAGTTCGCTCCCCTCGACTCGCTGTGCTCGCTCCCCTCGACTCGCCTTGCTCGCTCCCCTCGACTCGCTGTGCTCGCTCGGGGCAGGGCCTTCGATTCGCTCAGGCCCTGCTGTCCCAGCAGACGTCCTTGACGCCTTGACGGTGGTTTTCGAAGCGGGCCATGACGAACAGGGCGTCGGAGAGCCGGTTCAGGTAGGCCAGGGTGTGGGGGCCGATGGTCTGCTCCCGGGAGAGCGCGACCAGTAGCCGCTCGGCCCGGCGGGCGATGGTCCGGGCCAGGTGGAGCGTCGCGGCGCCGGCGGATCCGCCGGGCAGGATGAAGTTCTCCAGCGGTCCCAACTCCTCGTTGAGTTCGTCGATCGTCGCCTCGAGGGTGTCGATGTGCCGCTGCTCGACGCAGGGCACCTTGAACTTGTGTTTGTCCTCCTCGAGCACACAGAGGTCGGAACCCAGGTGAAACAGCTCATTCTGGACCCGGCTCAGCTCTTTCTCGAGCCGCGAATCCAGGCCGCCGGCCAGCGCCACGCCGATGGCGGAGTTGAGCTCGTCGACCGTTCCGTAGGACTCGATCCGCAGGGAGTGCTTGTCCACCCGTTGCCCGCCGCCGAGGGAAGTGGTCCCTTCATCCCCAGCTCGGGTGTAAACCTTGGTAATCTTCGGCATTCGCGACTCCTTCGCCGGGCATTGTTCCGTAAGTGGAGGAATGGTGCCAGATGGGCGCCAGCGTCGCCGGGAGGGATCCAAAAGCGTGTCGTCGTCGCCCCTTTCTCCGCTCCAGCGGGCTCGTTCGGACCTGGGCGGGGTGGCCGAGCCGGATCGGGTCGAGGTACTCCAGCGGTTCTTCCAGACCGGGGAGGGCCAGTATGGCGAGGGGGATGTCTTCCTCGGGGTGCGGGTGCCCAACGTGCGCAAGGTGGCCCGGGCCCACCGGGATCTATCCCTCCAGGACCTGCAGTCCCTGCTGCGCTCCAGGTTCCACGAGGAGCGGCAGTTGGCGCTGTTCATCCTGGTGATCCAGTTCCAGCGGGGGGACGCGGCGCTGCAGAAGCAGATTTACGATCTGTACCTGGCCAACACCGAGCGGATCAACAACTGGGATCTGGTCGACGGGTCCGCTCATCAGATCGTCGGCGGCTACCTGCTCGAGCGCGGCCGCGGCCCGCTGCGGCGGCTGGCTCGCTCCAATAATCTCTGGGAGCAGCGGATCGCGATCATCGCCACGCTGACCTTCATCAAGCAGAAGGAGTTCGAAGACACCTTCGAGCTGGCCGAGATGCTGCTGCTGCACCCTCACGATCTGATTCACAAGGCGGTAGGCTGGATGCTGCGGGAGGTGGGAAACCGGGACCGGGAGGCGCTGGAGACCTTCCTCAAGCCCCGCCACCACACCATGCCGCGCACCATGCTGCGCTACGCCATCGAGAAACTGCCCGAGTCCCGCCGCCGGGAATACCTGGAAGGCCGGGTTCGTTGACGCCGTTCGCGCCCAGCGGGCGTGTTGGATAGAATTCCCGGTCGTTCCGTCAATCCATAGGGGAGGGGTCCCATGAAGCGCTGGTTGTTGCTGCTGTCGATCTTCGTCTGTCTGCCCGCCGTGGCCGACGAGGGCATGTGGATGCCCGTTCAGTTGCCGGAGATCGAGGATGAGTTGCGGGCTACCGGTCTCGAGATCGACCCGGCCAGCCTGAGCAAGCTGACCGAGCATCCGATGGCGGCGGTAGTCGACCTGGGAGGCTGTAGCGCCTCCTTCGTCTCGCCCAACGGTTTGATCGTGACCAACCACCACTGCGTGTACGGGTCGCTTCAGTACCTCTCGACTCCCGAAAAGAATCTGCTGCAGGACGGCTTCCTGGCCGGCAACCTGAAGGAAGAGTTGCCGATCGGTCCCGGGTCCCGGGTGCGGGTCACCGTCGATGTGACCGACGTGACCAAGA
>CAZBZH010000409.1:0-4572 GCA_964496265.1 uncultured Acidobacteriota bacterium
AGTTCGAGGGCAGCGACTTCCGCCTGATCGGCGAGCCCTACCTCAGCGTCCACGAACCGAGCCTGTATGTTCCGGTCAGCGACCCGGAGCGATTGGCCTGGACGGTGCACTACACCGGTCTAGTCGGTGAACAGTCGGTTCGGCGGGAGGTGCTGATCGACACCGAAACCGGCGAGGTGCTTCGCTCCCTCGAACCCCACTATGACGCAGGTAAGGACTTCGACATCCAGACCGTCAACGAGACCAACAGCAACACCTGCTGGTCCCTGCTCTGGGAGACGGCGGACGATCGCTGGTTCAACGAGAACGGCCCCACCGGCGGCTACCCGGGAGCCGGCGGCGACAGCCTGCTGGACGGACAGAACGCCTTCGACTTCACTCACGACACCTATGACCTGTTCATGAATCGCTTCGGCCGGGACAGCTACGACGACAACGGCATGGAGGTCGAGGCGATGGTTGACGTGGACTTCGGCGGGCCCAACGCCGCCTTCGACCCCGGCTGCAACCACATGCTGTTCGCCAACGGCTGGGCGACCCAGGACATCGTGGCCCACGAGTTCACCCACGGGGTGATCGAGCACAGCTCCGGGCTGCTTTACCAGAACCAGTCCGGCGCAATCAACGAGAGCTTCTCCGACATCTTCGGCGCCTTGCTCGACGGCAACTGGACCGTCGGCGAGAACATCAGCGACGGCAGCCCCGCCCCATTCCGTTCGTTGATCAACCCGCCCGCCTTCACCGACCCGGATCACATGCTGGCCGCAACCAGCGGCGACGGCCTCGGCCTGCGGGCCGCGGTCAACAATCCGAACGGCGGCAACGACTTCGGCTCGGTGCACACCAACAGCGGCATCCCCAACAAGGCCGCCTTCCTGATCGTCGACGGCGGCAGCCACAACGGCGTGCCGGTCCCCGGCATGGGGGACATCAAGGCGGGACGGTTATTCTACGACCTGATGACCTTCCGCCTGGGTGCCTCGGCCCAGTTCATCGACCTGCGGGATACCGCCGTGCAGACCGCCCGCCAGTGGGCGCGCACCGGCCGTCACGGCTTCGACAGCACCGACGCATGCACCGTGATCAACGCCTACTCGTCGGTGGGGCTCGGCCTGCCCGACACCGATTGCGACGGCAACGCCAACGGGCCGACCGAGGACGGGGACGGGGACTACCGGGCCGACGGCGCGGACAACTGCCCCTTCGTGCCCAACTTCGACCAGCGGGATACCGACTTCGACGGCATCGGCGACGCCTGCGACGACGACATCGACGGCGACGGCGGACCCAACAGCGTCGACAACTGCCCCGAGGTGTGGAACCCCTCCCAGGCCGACAGCGACGGCAACGGCATCGGCGATCTGTGCCAGGACAGCGACGGCGACCGGGTGCGGGACATCGACGACAACTGCCCCCTCGACGCCAACCTCAACCAGCGGGACACCGACAACGACGGCACCGGCGACGTCTGCGATGACGATGACGACGGGGACGGCCACCTGGACAGCGTGGACAACTGCCCGTGGACACCCAACCCGACCCAGACGGACATCGATGCCGACGGCACCGGCGATGTCTGTGACGTCTGCCCCAACCTGCCCGACGACCAGACCGACACCGACCGGGACGGCGCCGGCAACGCCTGCGACGACGATGACGACAACGACCAGATCCTCGACGTCGACGACAACTGCCCCGAGAACTACAACCCCGAGCAGGAAGACGGGGACGGCGACGGCGTGGGCCACGCCTGCGACCCCGATGAATGGACCCTGCTGGACGCTCTGGGCCCCGTCGGCCTGATGCGCTTCCTCGAGGATCACGACAAGCTCGAGGCCTTCATCCGCTTCGAGATCTTCCCCTGCACACCGCTGACCTGTCCCGACCGGCTGGGACCGGACTTCCACGTCGACCTGCAGGTCTCGATCGACGCCGGCTACCTGCCGCGGATCGTCGACGACCGGGGACGGGTGATGGACAGCAGCTTCCCCAACGCCGAGGGGATCTACGACCTATCGTTCCGAGTCGATCCGGACTACTTCTATCGCGATGGGGTGACGGGAGAAGAGTTCCAGGGACGGCGCTACTTCGTCGAGTTCATGGCACCCCCGGGCGCGGATCCCGGGCAGCGTGACGGAACCATCGAACTCAACGGACGCTTCGGCAAGCCCTGACGGCTGCCGGAGGAAGGAACGCGCGGCCCGGTGCCTGTTTGGTACCGGGCCGCTTTTTGTTGGCGCCTCCGGGGTCAACCGTACATGGGTGTCGCCGTGTAGAGCACGAAGAGCCAGTCGACGGTGACCGTGACTACGCCGATCGTGAGCCCAACGACCGCGGCGCGGGGTATTTCAACTCGATGCCTGGTGATGGAACGATGAGCTGCGAACGCCAGCAATCCGATGGCGACGAGACCCAGCAAAAGGGCATGGTCCCCGACCATCACACCCCACTGAAAGATGAAGTCTGAAGGCGTGAAATGATACGGGACAGCCAATTCAAGGTTGGCCCAGGTCGAGAGAATTCCCCAGGCCGTCACCGGCCAGACCAAGGCGAGGATCGTGACGGTGCGCGCCATCGGATTCGATTCCGGCCACCTGCGAGCGCAGGCGCTTGCGAACAGAGCGCCCACCAGCAGCGCTCCCGCAAAGGCGTAGGCCCACCTCTGGCCCCACCAGGACAGGCCGACCACGAATGGGGCGTCAAGCTCTTCATTCAGCGCGGCGTGGGCGTGGCGAACCCACATCACATCCGCAACGGTATGCAGAAACGTGCCTCGCGCGCCTTCCCGAACTCTTATCTGGCCATGACGAACCGGGTGATCGCCCTCAACCAACTCGCTATCGAGGCCTCTCAGAAGCATGAGATAGACACTCTCACGCAGGTCGGCCATCGCGAAGCCGGCTTCGCCGTACATGGAAAAAGCAGTGAACGGCACCTCCGAACAGGATTGATCCCAGGCATAGCAGGCGACCAACTCGGGCATCGGCACGCGATCATCCCTGGCCGGCAACATGTGCTCACGAGCCGACGCAACCCCTTCTGACTGCGCCGTGCACAGGAAGTGCCACAACGTGTTCTCCGCGTCGAGCGGAGAGAGTGTATCCCGGCGCACGAACTCGTGAACGCAGGCGTGGTACTGCTCCGAGAAGTAGAGCGCCGCGCCGTACTTGAGCGAGTACTCGGCGCTTTCGGGCGCAAGGGTCGTCAACAGCTCGAACTTCTCGGCGGATTTTCGGAACTCACCGCCGGCCAGGGCTTCGGTTCCTTCGCGGTCGAGTCGCTCCAGCGCGTCGACGGGCACCGAGTTCCCCGGCTCGGCGAGCGGGACACCGAGGGCCGACAGGCAAAGGGCCAGCCCACAGAGGATTCGTTGCGTCGGTTTCATCTGCGTCCCTCCATCAAGGTGTTCCTTCCAGGCTGCCATGGAACCAACGCCGCAACCGATGGAGGGTGCATCTCGTCGGTGAATACACCGCACGCCGTTCGCGGGGATCAGGAAGTCGCGGGGGCCGAGGGAACGGGCCCGCGGTGGGTAGCGGTGCTACGCAGCAACTAGCGATCGAGGCGGCGCAGTGAACGGAACAGCGGAGCGAGACGCTCCGCGAACACCCCGGTGGCGACGGCCAGCACCACCGAGGCGATGGTGCACAGGACCAATAGCCCGGCCAGCCCCGGGACATCGCTCTCGACGGCGAGCCAGATTCGCACATCCAGGGCGATCAGCTCCAGGTCGTTCATCAGCGCGCCCCCCTTGCCGCCCATGTAGTCCCGGAGGAAGCCGGCGTCGCTGCGCAGCCGCCAGGCGAAGCTGCCGGTCTGCAGCAGCACGAACACGCCGGCGAAGGCACCGAGGGGGCGCTCGATCTCGGGGATGCGCCAACCGACGCCGGCGATGGCCATGCCCAGTAACGCGGCACCCAGCACCAACTCACCCAGATGGCCGGCCGAGGCGATCACGATCTCGCGGCGCCAATCCGACGAGATGGCGACGAGCCACAGCGCCGCCAGGGTCACGACCAGCACGAGGGTGCGCGGGTTGCGACGGAAGGTCCAGCCGAGCCAGGCCCAGATGCCGCCGACCAGCATGCCGATCGGTAGCTGGAAGTTCTGGTGGTGGGTCACGCCGCCTCCGTAGACGAAATCGAAAGCGGGAATGGCCGGGCAACCAAGCAACCACGCGACCGCCGCGTGGCCAAACTCGTGGAGCAGGGTGACCAGCGGACTCAGCAGAAAGGCCGTCAGCGGAAAGGCGTGCGCCAGAGCACCGGCGATCGCGCCGGCCAACAGGCTGCGCCAGGGCAGCGGTGCCGACAACGGCTCCGGCTCCGCCGGCAGCGCCATGACCACCGGTCGGGCGGTGCTTGCCACGGCGGCCTGGGCCTCGAGCTTGGCGAACACCACGCCGCAACGCGGGCAGTCGGTGGACGCCGCGGGCAACTCGAATCCGCAGGCCGGGCAGGCTTGGCTCATGGGGCCAATATGGGGACCGAGCCGAGCCGGGGCACTAGAGCGGCTGAATGCGCTCCGCCAGACGCCCCGCCATTATCCCGCCTACCTCGCTTCACGTCCAGC
>CAZBZH010000410.1:0-4541 GCA_964496265.1 uncultured Acidobacteriota bacterium
GACCTTTCAACCCGAGGAGCTTTCCGCGTGAACAGCCGCACACCGACTCGGCCCGGACCCGGCGACAAGTACTGGGCCTTCTGCTGCACGGCACTGCGATCGGCCAGCCGCTTCGCCGTGGCCATCGCCGTCGCCCGCCTGGCGGGGGTTGCCGACTACGCTTTGTTCGTCCAGTTGATCGCCGCCGAGGTAATCGTGCTGGCCCTCGTCCAGAGTCTCGCGGTGGCGCCATTGATCAGCCTGGCCCCGGGACGTCCCGATGACGAGGTCGCGCGCCTGATCGACCTGGCTCGCCAACGCACGCTTGGCCTGTCCTGGGGCGCCGCGCTGCTCGCGGCCACCGTGCTCGCCTTGACCAGCGGCCCCGGGATGTTGCCGGTCACTCTGGCCTATTCCGTCAGTATCGGAGCCTGGAGCCTGGCGACCCTGGGACGCGGCTGGTACGCCGCCAGCTTCTGCTCCAACCGCGCGTTCCTGATCGATCTGGCCGCCATCGGCATCATGACCGCCGCCCCGCTGCTCTCTCGCGGACTCGGCGGAGACGTCCTGTCCTGGTTCTGGTGGGCCAGCGCCATCGCCGGTTGCACGGTCTCTCTGGGGCTTCCCCTTCCCGGGGGCCGCGGCAGCAAATCAACGGCGGCGGTCGATCGAGCCTTCCGCACCATGGCCCGCCAGATGAGCGTGGGTACCGTGGCCAACGCCCTCGGTTCCCGCATCCAGCCCTTCGTTCTCGGCATCGGCGGCGCGGCAGTGGTTGCCTCATACGGAGCGGCCGCTACCCTGATCGGACCGGTACGCATGTTCGCCATGGCCCTGGGTGGTGTGCTGCGGCCGCGGGTCTCCCTGGCCCACAACCGCGGCGACCGCGCCGGCCTGCGGCGGCTGGTGCTCGGTTCTGCCGCCGCGCTCGGCTTGCTGGGCGGAGGGCTGCTCGGAGTCTCCGTCCTGGCCGGCAACTGGATCGGGTCGGCGGTCTTCGGTCAGGAGATCGGCGCGATCGGCGCCGTCCTGATTGCGGCCTCGGTCTATGGCGGTGCCGAGGGAATAGGCGCCTGCCTCGTGGTCGCCATGCAGATCGGCCGGGCCGACGGCCCTGCCCTCGCGACGCGGCTTCGCATCGGCGCCAGCGCGACCGGGCTTGTCTTACTCGCCCCCGCCGTGGTGTACTTCGGCGCCGCCGGCGCCTTCTCCCTGGCCGCCCTGCTAGAACTGGCCTTCGTCGTCGCGGCCGCCTACGCCTGCCGGAAGATCCTGTCGCCGCGAACCAGCGGTCAGGCCAGGGTCATGCGATCGAGAAGCTGCAGCAGTTTGTCCGCCCGGGAGGCGACGTCCGCCCAGGCGGCTCCGGTGCGAATCGCGTCCTCGCACTCGGCAGCCCGTTCGGTCACCTCGGGGTAGCCGTAGCTGGCCGAGGTTCCGCGCAGCCGGTGGGCGTGCACCCGCAGTTGCTCGACATCCCTGGACCGGATCGCCGTAGCGATCGCCTCGACAACCTCCGGGAGGCTGGCGACGTACTCCTCGAGCAGCGGCGCGAACGCCGGGTCGTCTGCCCGCATCGAACGCAGCGGCTGTGCACTCTCACCCGAGGCGGCGATCCGCTTCTCATGGCCGCTGCGCGGATCGTGGGCCGAGAGCACCTTGTTGAGCATGTCCGGCAAGATCGGCTTGGTCAGATAGTCGTCGCACCCGGCGGCCAGGCACTTCTCACGATCCCCCGCCATGGCGAACGCGGTTAGCGCGACGATCGGCCGCAGGTAGCCCTGCCGCCGCAGTTCGGCGGTGGCCTGATATCCGTCCATCACCGGCATCTGCATGTCCATCAGGATCACGTCGGGCGGCTCTCCGGCGCGCTGCATCTCCAGCGCCGCCTGGGATCCCTCATGGCCGTCGGAGGAGGTGCTGACCTTGCAGCCCATCTCCTCGAGCAGGAACTGCAGGATACGGATGTTCTGCGGGTTGTCGTCGACGATGTGGACGTTGAGTCCATCGTGGCGTCGTCCGTCTCCCTCGGCGGACTCCGCCGGCCGGTCCCGCAGCGCAAGACGATCGGACCACTCGCAAGCGGCCACCGGCTTGACCCGGAGCGTCGCGGAGAAGGTGCTGCCCTTGTCCGGCGTGGATTCGACGGTGATATCGCCGCCGAGCATCCGAGCGAAACGGCGAGAGATACTCAAACCGAGCCCGGTGCCCCGCTCGGCGACCTGGCGCCCGCCGTGAGCCTGGTAGAACGGTTCGAACAGGCTGGCGATGCGCTCGGGCGCGATGCCGCAACCGGTATCCGCCACGTCGATGCGAAACAACACCTCACCCCGCTCCACCTGTTCCGCCTGGACGTCCACGCGGATGCCGCCCCGGTCGGTGAACTTGATCGCGTTGGACAGCAGGTTGACCAGGATCTGGCGCACCCGCAGCGCGTCGGTGTGCACCCGCAAGGGCACCGGCCCGTTGCAGTTCAGGCTGATCGCCAGCAGTTTCTCCACCGCTCGCGGCGCCATCAGGGCAAAGATCTCATCCATCAGCTCGGGAAGATCGGTCTCCTGGTTCTGCAGTTCGATCTCGCCCGCCTCGATCTTGGAGAGATCCAGCACATCGTTGAGCAGCGCCATCAGGTAGTGGGCATTGCGCCGCAGCTGGGCGACCCAGTCCTCCCGCTCCGCCCGCTCCGGGGACGAACGCGTCAAGAGATCCGCGTAGCCGACGATCGCGGTCATCGGCGTGCGAATCTCATGGCTCATGCTGGCGAGGAACGTGCTCTTGGCCTCACTTGCCGACTGGGCCTGACCGAGCGCCTCGGACAGACGCTTCGCCGAGATCTCGAGTTCCCGGCGCGCCAACTTCTGGGGCGTTACGTCACTCTCGATCGCCATGTAGCTGCGCAACTCGCCGTCGGCGCCGAAGATCGGCTGCGCCTCGATCGCCACCCAGTACTTGCGACCGTTGCGCGCGTAGTTGACCACCTCGGCCTGAAAGCTCTTACCCTCGGCGATGCGGCTGCGCATGAAATCGACGACTCCCGGATCGGTCTCGTCCCCCTGGAGGAAGGAGCCGGGCGTCCGGCCTTTGATGTCCTCCAGCGCGTAGCCGGTCAACCGTGAGAAGCCCTCGTTAACCCACTCGACCCGCCCGACGGCGTCGGTCAGCACCACCGCGTTGGTCGTACGCGCGGCGACCAGTGAGAGCATCCGGGTCTCGGCATCCCGCGCCAGACGTTCGCTGACGTCGCGCACGACGGCGCAGTTGAACTCCTGGCCCTCGAACTCGAGATGGTTGACGGTCACCTCGACAGGGAATTCGCTACCGTCCTTGCGGCGGTGCCGCGATTCCAGGGTGAAGCTCTTGCGTTCCCGCAGGTCCCGCCAGTGATCCTCCCAGGCTTCTCTGGGGAGCACCACATCGACATCGAAGACCGACATGTTGCGCAACTCGTCGGCGGAGTAGCCGAGCCAACGGCAGGCGGTTTCGTTCACGTAGAACAGCGACGCGTCAGGACGCAGCCAGAAGATGCCGTCGCCACCGTGATCGGTGGCGAAGCGGGCCAGACGCAACTCCTGCTGCGCCTCCGTTTTCTGCCGGGACTCCCGCAGCAGCGACTCGTTCAGTTCGGTCAGTTCCGCGGTTCGCTCGGCGACGCGCGCTTCGAGGCTGACGTTAAGCCGGCGCAGCTCCTCGCTGGCCTCGAACAGCTCGCGGCTCTTTTGCTCGAGCAGCTCCTCGGCCCGTTTGCGGGCCTTGCGCTCCCGCTTCCAGCGTCCTTCGCTGCCCTCAGCCACTCACATCCCCCAGCGACAGCAGGAACTCCACCTGAGTGCCGGCGCCCTCGGACAGATCCCGCCGGGCGATGTCGATCTCACAATCGAAATGACGTCCGGCACCGAGGATCAACCCATGAGCAAGATCGGCCAGACCGCGACTGGACTCGTAGACCAGCCGCATCTCGTCCTCGCCGAGCCGTTCCGACTGGAAGCGCGGGACCTCGGCGTCGGGGTAGAGCTTGCGCACCTCGACGTGGACATGGTTCTCCAAGTTCTCGAACAGCTGCAGCGGGTCGTCGATCCGCTCCATCACGTGACCATGACGGGACGCCAGATAGCCGAACAGGTGTTCCCCGAAGGCCCGCAGCAGGTCCGGTAGCGGCGCGTCCAGAGTCTCGGACAACCTGGTGACCAGCTCACCCAGTTCGCTCATCGGATAGCTGTCGGTGGCGACGAACGCTCCTCCGGATTCGAGCTGACAGGAATCGAGCCAACGATCGGTCAGTTCGAGACCGTGGGCTCCCTCGACGAACTCGACCAATTCGGTGAACAGGAATCCGCGCATGGATGGCTCCTTCGCCTGCTCAGGCGATACTTCAAATAGTATCCCCAGGGGCGGGGAAAACCAGCCATAGCGGCCCCCGTACCGGGGCAGCCGCGACGGAAGTATTGCCAGGCGCTAAAGTGCGGGAAACAGCCCGGATGCCCGCAGATCGGGCATCCCGCTTTCCAATCGCCAGGCGTGAACCCGGTACTCCTCGGCAGGGTCGACCCGCCAGCGGAAGGTCG
>CAZBZH010000411.1:0-4538 GCA_964496265.1 uncultured Acidobacteriota bacterium
CGATCGCGCCGCGACCGCCGATCGCTTCCTGGAGAAGAACCCGCAGACCCCGATCATCGAGGGCAACCAGGCGCACATCGTCTACGTCGGCGAGGAAGAGGATGTAGCCGTCCGCGCCGACATGCTGCTGGTGCGCGAAGAGCGCCCGCTCACCCGAGTCGATCTGGGCGACGGCCGAGGGCTGTTCCACACCAGCTTCGAACTGGACCCCGAGGCCCGGGTTAGCTATCAGCTCGTCCGCGACTACGGCCGCCCCGGCCCCGACCCACGCAATCCGGACAAGGGACGCTCCTTCGCCATGTTCGGTGAGGTGTCGCGGATCCTGATGCCCGAGGCGCCTCCCGTCCCCGAGGTCCAACTTCCAGAAGGCGCGCGCATCGAGTCCATCACCCTCGAGACCGAAGCGCAGCGGGTCGGCGGACAGCAATGGGGTGGCGAACGGGAGATCCGCGTCTACCTGCCGCCGGGCTACGACGACTCCGAGCGACGCTACGAAGCGATCTACGTGCACTACGGCCGCAGCCTTGCCGAACTGACCGACTTCGAGAACGGGCTGGGCGATCGCATCGGCGTGTTGATGCAGGTCACCAGTTCCTACGAGTACGCCCGCACCCAGCGGGGCGTCCACGGCCGGATGGTGGCGACCCAACTCGTCCCCGAGATCGACCGCCGCTACCGCACGATTCAACAGCCCGCCGGCCGCATCATCGCCGGCGCCGACGAAGGTGCCTACTCCGCCATGGAGATCGGACTGCGCTACCCGCACCTGTTCGGGACGGTGATCTCCCAATCCTTGAAGGCCATCGGCAAGGGAGACCGCCAGTTACTCGACACCATCGAACTCCTGCCGGGGCTGCCGGTCACCGTGCACCTGGACTGGGGCATCTACGACCCGGTCGATCCGCGCAACGGCGCCGACGGCGCCGCGTTCAATCGCCGGCTCACCGCCACGCTGGAACAGAACGGCTACACCGTGACTTCACAGGAGTGGAAGGACGGCCTCAACGCCGACGCCCTGTCCCACCGGCTGCACCGCATCCTCGCCGAGAAGGTGGGAAATGGAGGGCGGGCTGGCGACTAGCTACTGGGACGGCTCAGGCTCGGTTGATTCGTTGTTCGAGGAGCCGCTGGGCCGCTGATGCGTCCCCTCGGGCCACTGAATGAACTCGCCGTCGGCCATGAGGATGGCGTCTTCGTACCTCGTGGTCCCGCCGCCGTCCCCGACGATCAGCAGCTTCCCCGCACCATCTTTCCCGCCGGAACCCAGCACGTAGCCCGTGCCGTAGGCCCGGATCGCGAAGGAGTGTTGCCAGCCGTCGACCCTTCGCAACGTCGCCGCGTACTTCGGCTCGAGCACGCCGCACAGTTCCTCGAAATCCTCAGTCACAGGGTAGGCATTCATATCGGCGGCGTAGCTCTCGATGGCGGCGGAGATCTCGCGCAGGTCGGACATGGTGTGAATCTGCTTCTTTCGGTCGATGGAGTTTCGCAGGCTCGGCAGTTGGATCGCGGCCATGACCGCGATGAAAGCAACCACAACCCCGGCCCCCACGAGCCACTGGGCCAGGATCGGCCCCCGCCCTCTCCTGCTCGAGTCCGCAGCCGGCGTCTCACCCTCACCGCTCATCGCATGAGCCTCTCGAGTCCCGCAACCCGAGCTACTGCTGCGTTCCTTCCGGCCACTGCACGAACTCGCCGTTGGCCATGATGATGGCCGCTTCAAAGTGGATCATGGGGCCGCCCTCGCCTTCGACATGAAGCGCCCCCTCACCGTCCTTGCCGCCGGAGCCGATCGCGTAACCCTGGCCGTAGGCCTGCACGGCGAAGGACTGTCCCCAACCGTCGATCTTGGGCAGAGAGCCCTCGGAGTACTTCGGCTCCAGCACCCCACACAGCTCCTCAAAGTCCTCGGTCAACGGGTAAATGTTCTTGTCGATGGCGTAACTCTCGATGGCCATGGCGATCTGGCGCAGGTCGGCCATGGTGCGCTTTTGCTTGCCACGATCGACGGCATTGAGCAGGTTCGGGATGGCGATGGCGGCGATGATCCCACCGAACACCACGACACCGGCGACGGCCCCCACCAGCAGCATCACGAGCAAGGTCCGATCCTTCTTGGGCGGATCCACGGGCAGATCAACTTGTTCGGAACTCATCGATTCTCTCCTGAACTGAAAAGGGATGTCCGGTCGCTGGCGAGAGACTATCGCGTCTTCGGTCAAAAAGGAACAGCCCAACCGCACCATCCCCCCGCGCAGAGACGGATCGGATCAGCGAGTCCGATTCGCCCAGGCGAGCCGGACCAGCGCCACGCCGACCCAGGCGTCGAATCCGAGACAGACCCCCGGATACCAGCTCGGCACGAAGCCGGGACTGCCGAAGGGGTGCAGCACCAGATCCCACAGGCCGTGGGTCAACCAGCCGACGCCGACCAGCAGGGCGCCGCCCGCCGCCCCCAGCAACGCCTGGACCGGCAGCTCCATCCACGACCCCTGCATCAGCGATTCCACCGGCGGAGCTTACACGACGGCCCGGGCTGGAAGGGCCTGTTTCCGCCGGTTCTCCCCCCGCAACCACCCCCGCTTGTCCCCGGCACCACACTGTGGTGAACTGGACCCAGGAGGGGTCCCCATGCGCACCATTCTCGGCTTGTTCCTCGTGTTGCTCGTTCCCGCGTCCGCCTTCGCGGTGACCCTCGAGATCGACCCGGAGCTCCCCCAGGGAGGGGACTGTCCGGTGCTCGGAAGTTGGGACGCCGAGCGCACCGCTTGCGTGGTCACCGACTACTTCATCCCCGACGGGGACATCGTGCGGGTCCTCGGCGGCACGTTCGAGGTCGCCGGCACCCTGACCAACAACGGGCGCCTGGAGAATCGCGGCATCCTGCTGATCAACGGCTTCCTCAACAGCATCAACGACGTGGTCAGTTTCAGCGACGGCCACACGATCAATCGCGGGCGCTACTTCTCGCACTTCATGTACGCCTTCGGCCCGTTGACCAACGAGCCGGGAGGAACCATCGAGTTCGAGTTCTTCGTCGAGAACAGCGGGCCGATGCTCAACTTCGGCCATATCGATTTGACCGGAATCTACATCAACATTCCGTTCAACCGCTTCGAGAACCACGGCTCGCTCACGATTCACCCCGGCGGCCGGCTGGACAGCGACGCGCTGCTGCTGAACGCGGGCACCCTCGACAATCAGGGCGAGCTGGAGAACGGCGACGTGGTCATCGACCAGTGCACCGGCTCGATCAGCGGCAACGCCTTCGTCGGCAACCCGGCGACGCCGGCCGCGACCTTGACGCTGGGGGCCGCGACGGCGGAATGGTGCGCCGTCGACGGCGCGGCGAGCTACGACCTGGTCCACGGCTCCCTCGGCTTGCTGCGAAGCAGCGGCGGAGACTTTGCCGTGGCGACCGACGGCTGCGTGGCGGATGACACCACCGAGACGTCGGTGACCCTGGGGGCGCCCCCGGCGGCCGGCCAAGGCCAGTGGTTCCTGATGCGCTCCAACGGCGTCGGCGATCCGACCTTCGACTCCCTGGCCGCGTCTCAACAAGCCCCGAGAGACGCCGGTATTCTCGCCTCCGGGGTGTCCTGCCCTTAGAACCGCCCGACTGTGATGGTCGGCGTGTTGCCTCTGCGGCAACCTGCCGTTATTCTCGAACGGCGAATGCATTGACGGATATCGATGTTTGAGCCGACGCACGTGCGCGGCCACGGAGGTGCCCGGTGGCTTCATACCATCTCGCTCAGATCAACATCGCGCGCATGGTCGCGGCCCAGGAGGACCCGGTGATGGAAGGGTTCTTCTCCCAGCTCGACGCGATGAACGCCCTGGCGGAACGCAGCCCCGGCTTCGTCTGGCGGCTGGTCGGCGACGGCGGCGACGCCACCGACGTGCGGGTCTACGAGGACGAGCGCATCCTGGTCAACATGTCGGTCTGGGAGAGCATGGAGGCACTCCACGACTACACCTACCGCAGCGCCCACGCGGGGGTGTTCAAGGACCGCAAGCAGTGGTTCGAGATGCCGAAGACCGCCCACATGGCGCTCTGGTGGGTCCCGGCGGGGTATCGCCCCACCGCCGCCGAGGGGCGGGCCAAGCTGGAGCACCTCGACGCACACGGCCCCACCGCCGAGGCCTTCACCTTCAAGCAGGCATTCCCGAAGCCGGACTAGGGAGTCGGGCCTGCGTCGATCAGTCGCCGGGATCGACGGACTCTTCGCTGAAGGGCTCGTCGGTGATGGAGAAGCGAAGCTTCGCCGCCCCCTGCCCGTCGCCGCTGCCAAGCTGAGCCTCGTAGACGTACTCGCCGCCGGCCAGGGCCCGGCCGGGCAAGACGTCGACCAGCGACTGGCAGCGCACCTTGTCCTCACCCTCGAGGGCAATCGGCACCGGCGGCAACGTGCCCACCGCGGCTCCGTCGGCCCGCTTCACCGAGCGTTCCACCTGCCGGGGATCGCTCCTGCGCGAGCGGCCGAGCCGGCAGACCTGGCTCAGCGCCACCAGGTCTTCACCGGGCGGCAGCTGGG
>CAZBZH010000412.1:0-4529 GCA_964496265.1 uncultured Acidobacteriota bacterium
CGCAAGCTCAAGGGGGTCGAGTTCTGGGATCCCGCGATGTACGGGGCGCTGCCCAAGGAGACCCGAGACTACGTGCCCAAGGTGCTGGCCGCGGCGTGGCTGTTTCTGCATGAGCAGGAGTACGGGCTGGACTTCCCCAGCTTCGAGAACGGCGCCACCACCATCGAACTGGTCGACGAGATGGCGCTGGGTGAACTGACCATCTGCCTGGGCCACTCGGGCTATCGCAACGGCTGGTACCGCACGCTGCGAAACCTCAACCCGCGGCGCAGCGGGATCAAACGGGTCGACGCCGGCGAGGAACTGGAGATCCCGGCTCACCTGGTCAGCCGCTACGTCTCCCACTGTGTCGACGACGCGGAGCCGCTACTGTTGGCCCGGTCGCTTCATGAGGCGAACTTCCCGCAGTAGGTCGTCGTACCTCACCGCCAGATCGTCAAAATAGCCGCGCAGGTCGGTCCAACCCCGCCCCATCTGTGCGTGGGCCGTCTGGCTGACCTCGTCCTCGCTTCCCCGGCGGAGCCTGCGAAACGCAGCGCGCAGCACATGGTGCGCCCCGGAGACCACATGGCCGGCCAGCTGGTTGACCGGGCTGGTGCGGGTCTCGTCGAGCAAGCGCTGGATCGTCTGGGCGGAGGCATGACAGCGGTCCAGCTCGATCAGATCGCCGCGGCGTAGCGCGTGATCGATCAGGAACGCCCGATGCCAGTAGAGGCTCAGCTTGTCGGTGGCGTCCTTGATCGTCAGGAAGTAGAGGATCGTGCGGTAGAGCCGCTTGAGGAACACCAGCACCAGCTTCAACGGCCACAGCAGGCAGCCGGCCAGGGTCCACTCGACCCGGTTGAGTTCGCGGACGATGCGGCGGTCCAGCGGCTTGTTGCGGCTGGCCGCGATGGCGGCGGGCATCCGGTTGCGGAAGATCCACTCGAGCAACATGTCGAGCAGCGGAATCGGGATCAGCACCGCCAGGCCGGCAAAGGTCGCGTCGGCGTAGACCGGCCAGTAGAAGCTGTTGCGCGGCTCTTCCATCACCGGCCGAGTGTAGCGACAAGCTCGCGCGCGGAACAAGCGGCCGGCGCGGGCAGCCCCTGGCTCCGAGCCCATCGGCCCGAGAGGTATAGTGGCGCTCCCATGAGCATCCTCGATCACGACCGCAAGCTGCTGGCCACCATCGACGCGGCGATGGACGAGGCCTCCCGCCGCGCCGGCGAGCGCTGGGGTTGCGGACCCGGCCGCACCGATTGCTGCATGGGCCCGTTCCCGATCAACCTGCTCGACTCCCGCCGCCTGCAGGCGGGGTTGCGTGAGCTGGAACGAGACGATCCGCAGCGCGCCGCCGCAGTGCGGGCTCGCGCGCGGGAAGCGGTCGAGCAGTGGACCCAGGACTTCCCCGGCGACGTCGCGAGCGGGCTGCTCAGCGACGAGAACCTGGACGTCCAGGACTTCTGCGACGCCCATCAATCGATGCCCTGCCCGGCGCTCGATCCGGACAACGGCCGCTGCACCCTCTACGCCCACCGCCCCTGGACCTGCCGCACCTTCGGCCCGCCGACCCGGGTCGGCGACGAGCCGCTCCCTGCCTGCCGCCACTGCTTCGCGCCGTGCAGTTCCGAAGAGACCGAGCAGCTACGGGTCGAGCCGGACCCGGAGGGGCTGGAGGACGCCCTGGTCGATCAGCTCGAGCGGGAGGAGGGCCGGTCCGGCGACAGCTTTGTTGCGCTCGCATTGCTCGGCTTGCCGGCGTGCGCAGAGTAGGATCGATCGTCTCGGGGGTCACCCGCCACATCCTCTGAAACACCACGCGGAGACATCATGAGTAACGAACCACGGCGACCGCAACGCACTCTGGCCAAGAACAGTCTCGAACAGGCCGCCTGGCCCGACCTGGATGACCGGTTTCGTCAGGCGATCCGGGAACATGGCAGCGAGAAGACTTTCGACGAGGGGGACCTGCTGTTCGACGTGGGCAACGAAGGCTACGACCTGTTCTACCTGGAAAGCGGCTCGATCGACATCATCGACCGCTCCGACGGCCACACGGTGGTCCGGGTCGATGCGGGGCACTTTCTCGGCGAACTCGGCATGCTGATGGGACAGCGGGCCTTCCTCGCGGGGCGCGCCCGGGAAAGGACGCGCGCGATCGTGGTGCCCCAGCAACGCCTGCGTGAGCTGGTGCGCACGATCCCGGAGGTCGGCGACGTGATCGTGCCCGCTTTTGCCGCCCGGCGGCGGCTGCTGATGGAGTGGGGTGAAGGCGGGTTGATCCTGCTGGGGGACGACGCCGATCCCCGGGCGCTGCGCCTGCGGGAGTTCGCCCATCGCAGCCAGATTCCCCATCGCTGGGTCGACCGTTCCCAAACCCAGGAGGTGGCGGAGCTGGCCAAACTGGGTGAGCTGCCGGCCGAAGGTCCGGCCGCGATCGTGGGCAACTCACGGATCCTGGCCGGGCCGAAACCGAGAGAGCTTGCCGAGGCGATGGGGCTCGACCTGGTCGCCGACTGCGGCACGACCTTCGATGTGCTCGTCGTCGGCGCGGGGCCGGCGGGCCTGGCGGCCAGCGTCTACGCGGCGTCGGAAGGGCTGTCGGTGCTGGCCATCGAGGACACCGCCATCGGAGGCCAGGCCGGCACCTCCTCGCGAATCGAGAACTACCTGGGATTCCCCCGCGGCATCTCCGGCGCCGAACTGGCCTACCTGGGAGAAGTACAGGCGGTGAAGTTCGGCGCCCGGGTGACGACACCCCGCCGTGCCGTCAAGTTGACCGAAGCCTCGGGCCAGTTCGTGCTGGAGCTCGACGATGGGTCGATGGTCAAGTGCAGTACCGACGCCTACCCATCGAGGGGATCGCCGACTACGAAGGCCGCGGGGTGTACTACGCCGCGACCGACCTCGAGGCCCGCTACTGCTCGGGCACCCAGGCGGTGATCGTCGGCGGCGGCAACTCGGCCGGGCAGGCGGCGATGTTCCTCTCGCGCCACGCCCGCTGCACCCACATCGCCGTGCGCGGAGCGGGACTTGCCGCGACCATGTCGAGCTACCTGACCCGTCGCATCGAGAGCGACGAACGCATCCGCCTGTGGACCCGCACCGAGGTGCACCGGTTGGAAGGAGACTCCGAACTGGAGCGGGTGATCGTGCGCAACAACCAGACCGGCGAGGAAACGACCCTCGATTGTCGAGCGCTGTTCATCATGGCCGGCGCCGCCCCCAACACCGGATGGCTCGACGAACAACTCGCTCTCGACGACAAGGGCTTCATCCGCACCGGCATCGACGCCGGCCCCCGCTCATCGACCTACGAGACCAGTCTGCCCGGAGTCTTCGCCGTCGGTGACATTCGGGCCGGGTCGGTCAAGCGTGTCGCCTCGGCGGTCGGCGAAGGGTCCGTGGTCATCTCCGCGGTGCATCGGTTCCTGACGGAGCCGGACAGCTAGTACTAGCGTCATGCCCCGGGATTCCAACTGGCCCAGCAACACTTGGTGAAAAAGCGGTGCAACTTCGACTCAATGCTGCCACTTGACCGGGCTTGTGTTGAGCCACGAAGCCGGCGTTTTGAGATCACTCATTGCGAAGATCCCCTGGTTCGTAGGGTCGTGCGTTTAGGTATTGCTCGCGTGCACGCCCTACCCGCCCTAGGATCTCAACAAACTCCAACAGCAAGGCGTGAGTCGCGTCGTCGCGTGGAAGGGAACCCAAGTCGGTCGATTCCACCCACTCGAAAAAGTGCCGTAGCCTGGAAACAATGGCCCAGTTGCGCCGCTCGTTCATTAGCTGAGGCCGATTCAGGTGAAGTCGCTGGAGCACGTACGCCGCGGCAGTGTTTTTTGCGCTTATCCGCCCAGCTTGCCAATCGACTTCGAAGTGATGGTTGTAGTCCGTCTCGGCCGGAGACGGGTAGGAGGGTAGATCAAGGGCTGGTGGCGGATCACGCGGCCAATCGTCACCCTTGAAGACGTTGCATACGCAACACGCGTAGAACAGATTCGAATAGTCGTGCGTCAGCGCTTCAAACCTAGATTTGGGGCGATAGTGCTCGATATGAAACCCTCTCGCTCCACCGAACTGAGGTTCAGAAACTGCGCAGTAGACACACTGGAAATTGGCTTCTTCTGCTAGCTGCTGTCGCCAATCAGGATACCTCCCCTCAGGCGGGGCGCGGTCTGGATCCTTGGCAACTTGGAACCATCTCACTTCTTCTTGCTCTTCTTGCTCTTACTCTTCTTGCCCAGACAGGTTCTCTTGGTCGACCGTTCGGCTTGGTTGCGACCCGCTAATTCTTCCTCAACGCGCTCGCGCACCGTTTCGGCTCGAACCAAGAGTTCCTCCAGTGCATCTATCGCCTCTTGCCGGCCCCCGACGCGTGGAAGGAACCCAACGTTGAGGGTCGCCTGCAGCTCTCGCAATCTGGCTTCTTCCGCAGGAGTGATTTCACCGATTGCCGACTTCTCTGCAAGCGCAGAGAGGTCCGCCAAATGACCTCCGTAAACGTCTAAGAACCGCTGTCCTGCCCGTCTGAACCTCGGCACCCA
>CAZBZH010000413.1:0-4526 GCA_964496265.1 uncultured Acidobacteriota bacterium
GGGGAATCCTGGCGCTCGCCGAGCTGCCGCCGTCCCGCTCGCTGGCCGACGTGTTGAACGGCCCCGAGCCGCAGCCGGCAACGTTGCTGGTTTGCGTGGAGCTTCACGATCCGGGCAACGCCGGTGCGCTGGTCCGCACGGCCCATGCGTGTGGCGCGCAGGCGTTGCTGGCCGTGGCGAGCACCGACCTGTTTCATCCCAAGGCGATTCGGACCTCGATGGGCAGCGTGTTCAAGTTGCCGGTCCTCGAGTTTCCCGATCTGGCGACGGCTTCCGCCGCGCTGGCCGGCGAAGGTGTCCGCACGTTGGCGACGGTCAGTCGCGGCGGAACGCCTTTGCCCCGACGGGGGCGGCCCGATGGATCGGTCGCGGTGGTTCTCGGGAGTGAAGCTTTCGGTCTGTCCGACGGGGACTGCGCACTGCTCGATGAGAAGGTCACGATCCCGATGGCCGAGGGGGTCGACTCCTTCTCGATCAACGCCGCCGCGGCGGTGATGCTCTACGAGCTCAGGCGGTCCGTCACGTCCTGAGCGATCCATCGCGGTGCTCTCCGGAACAGATCGATGCCGGCCGGCGAAACCTACTCCTCCCGTTCCTGCACTTGGAAGCAGTACCTGAACTCAAGGAGGAGTCACGATGTTCAAGAGACCCAGAACGTTCTTCCGGCTGTCGTTCCCGCTGTTCCTGATTGTTTCCGCGGCGGCCGCCGATCGCGTATTCGCCTCGGAGCGTACCGTCTGGAAGTCGGTCGCCATGGCCTGCACTCCGACGTCGGAGACCCTGGAGCGGGGTGACTTCGTCACGACCGGAGGCCGTGTCAAACATGATGACGGCGCCGTGGGCACGATCTCGTTCATCTGCCCCTTTAACGTGCCGGGTTTGCGTCCGGGCCGACTCTATCGGCTGCGCGCCAGGGTCAACCGCCTGGCGGGGAACCTGAACCCTGTCGACTACACCAGCGTCAAGCTGCGTGGAGTGTTCGACGTGTCCGGCCACGTCCACGACCTTCTGGAGACCGACACCGCGGTGCCCGGCCCCGCCGGCGATATGTGGACGCTGACCAGCCGGCAGGAGGTGGTCGGGTGGCAGAACGGAAACACCTACTGGGTGCAGATCACGATTCGCCGCGACCGGGTGGAGCGCGCGGCGGGCCGCGAACAGATCCCGTCGGTGTTGAATGTCGAGCTACTCCAGGACTAGGGATCCGCGCGGATACGGCTCAGTCCCGGCGCACCGCTCGCGCCAGCATCTCGAGGGTCAGGACCCGGCCGAGGTGGGCTTCGTGGCGGGGCGTTCCGGGCAGCGCCTCGGCGAGGAACGCCTCGAGCCGGGCGGGCTCGTAGAGCTCCCGGGTCTGCATCGAGGCGGGTGTCAGGTGATCGCGTACCGCTTCCTCGGCCAGCAGTTTGCCCAGGTTCTGCTGGGGCCGGGGGGGCGGCGGCGGTTGACCGCGGCCGCTCAGCTTGCGAATCACCTTGCCGCCCAGTTCCAGGCCCAGCCGCCAGAAGCGGGGGGCGGTGCTCAACCGCAACGGCAGCGCCGGGTACCCCTGGGCCAGCGGCAACTCGGCCAGCCGGCGGTTCAGATGTTCGATCAGGTTGCGGGACATACGGTCCCGCAGGCGCACCGCGGGCGGCGCGCCCAGCGCCTGCTCCATCGGCTCACGGCACATGAACGGCGAGGCGCAGGGCCACAGCCGGTTGGTGGCGCTGGCGATCCGGCCCTGCCAGCGCTGCATCCGCAGGGTCAGGTAGACGTTGTCCAGCTGCGCGGTGTTCGGATGTTGCTCCAGCCCGGCGTTGGCCTCGGAGATCACGTGGGCGAACCAGTCGGCCAGGCTGGTGTCGAAAGGCCTGACCAGCAGACCGTCGCTCCAGCCGTCGGTGGCGAACCGGCCCGCCGCGATCTTGCGCGGGTCGAAATCGGTCTGGCCGACCTTGGGGTAGAGCAGCTCCCACCAGTAGCCCTTGCAGAACTCACCGCCGGAGCCGTTGATGCTGGCGTCGAAGGTGGCCGCCAGGGTTGAGTGGTTCTCCAGCACCCGGGAATACTCGAGCACGTCGTACTCGCCGTCGCAGAGGCTGAGGGCATCGACCGTGCGCTCCCACCAGCGGGACTGCCAGTCGGAGGCCAGCACCTGTTGCCGATGCTCGAGGCCGAACTCCGAGGCGATCCGATTGGCCGCGATCACGTCGGGGTGATCGTCGTCGCCATTGACCACCGTCTCGAAGCGGATGTCCTCGGCCAGCATGGCGCCGAGGACCGCCCGGGAGTCGAGGCCGCCGGTCAGGTCCATGGCGGGACGGGAGTAGCAGCGCTCGAAGTCGTGAATCGTGTCGCGCAGCGCCTGGCCGAGACCCTCCACCGAACCCGGCTGTTCGGCGCGGTCCCAGAAGACCCGTTCGGCCTCCCAGTAGCGCATGGTCTCGACGTCCCGACCGGGGCGCCAGCTGAAGATCGTCGCCGGCTCCAGTTTGCGGATGCCCTGGAACAGGCTGCGTTGGCCGAACACCGTGCCGCAGGCGAGGAACTCCCGCACGCTGTCCAGGTCCCAGTCGAGCCGGGCCAGGGAGGCCAACACCATCGACGAGGTCGAGACCAGACGGGCCGAACCGATGCGGGTCTCGTAGAGGTGGATCGTGCCGATGCGGTCGGTGATCGCGATCAGCTCGTCGGTCTCTTCACGGCAGGCGGCGACTCCGAAGGACCCGTCCAGCTTCCGCAGGGCGTCGACCGGGTTCTCCGGCGACTGCATCGTCGCGTTGAGCGCCTGGAGCGCCGCCTCGTCGCAGGATCCGCCGAACCACCAGGTGCCGGCGATGGTGGTGAAGCCCTGGCCGCTCTCGGCCCGGGCGATCGCGGTGCCGGGGTGGAGCCGGCGGGGAAACTTCCAGACCGCGGCATTGGGGCTGCGGACCGCGGCCTGGGGAGTCAGCCCGCAAAGGCTCTGGAAGCGGTCGACGGCGATCTCGCCCAGGCGGTTGATCCGATCCTGGTCGTCGTCCTGGATGACGATCCACTGGCCCATCGAGCGCGTAATCTCCCCGGCCGGGTGCGGCCGACCGGCCTACTCTAGCAGGCTGGTCGCGTGCTGCGGGAGCTGTTTGAGCGGTCGGGTCAGGCCGCCAGCTTGCGGGAATCTTCGAGGACCACCAACAGCTCGGCCAGGACCACCTCGCGGGCGCCCAGTTCGTGGGACTCGACGGTGGCGGGCAGCACGATGGAGTCGTCGTGTTTGAGACCGATCCCCACCTTGACGCAGGCCCGGTTGGCCAGGCGAATCAGCATGAGGAGCGAGTTTGTCTGGTCGAACCGCTCGACGTGGTGGTCCCGGATGACCGAGCGGTATTCCTCGGGCAGGTTCCACGATTCGGCCAGCTTGTGGCCCATCTCGGTGTGGGCGTTGACCATCAATTCCTGGATCAGGGTCTCGCTGAGCCGCACCTCGAGCCGGTTGTTGCTCTTGAGGTCCTCGAGGGCCCAGAGCAGCATCAGCTTGCCGATGTCGTGGAGCAGGCCGCCGATGAAGGCCTTGGGGGCCACTTCGGGGAAACCCAGCCGGTCGGCGAGCCAGCGGGATCCGAAGGCGCAGGCCACGGCGTGCTCCCACAGCGGGGCGACGTAGGGTTTGGTCTCGGGGTCGGTGAACTTGGAGTAGCGATTCCGCTCGCAGGCCATCACCGCCAGGTTGACCACTTCCCGCAGGCCGATGCGCACGATCGCCGAGCGGACCGTCGCCACCTCGGACAGCCCGCCGTAGAACGGCGAGTTCGAGACCTTCAGCAGCTCGGCGACGAGAGACTGGTCCGACTGGATCAGCTTCTCGACATCGTCCAGTTCGAACTCCGGATCGGTTGCCAGTTGCTGCAGTTCACTGGCGGTGGCGCTGTACGGCGGAAGGGAAACCTCTCCCGACTCGATGCACTCCTCGATCAGTTGCAGCAGTGAGACGCCCTGACTCATCCTACTTCTCCCTGCAGGCGCCGCAGCTCGTGGTACGGGCGCGGCTTGCTGAGGCGCGGCAGCTTGCGGATGATCTCCTCGAAGGAGATCTGCCCCCGCGCCGCCTTGGTGATGCCGTCTTCCAGCAGTGTGACCAGTCCGGTGGTCTCGGTGCTGATCCGGCGGATCTCGTGGGAAGTCTTGCGCGAGATCAGCGCGTCCTTGACCGGTTCGTTGAGTACCAGCAGCTCGAAGATCGCCACCCTGCCGCGGTAGCCGCGGTAGCTGCAGCGTTCACAGCCGACCGCCTTCTTGAAGCGGGGGGGCGCCTTGGTCTCCGCCGGGTTGTAGCCCAGCCGGCGCAACTCGTCGGGAGTCAGGTCGTGATCCTCGGCGCAGTACTGGCAGAGGCGGCGCACCAGGCGCTGGGCCAGCACCGAGACCACCGTCGACGAGATGAGAAACGCCTCGATGTTCATGTTGAGCAGCCGCAGCAGGCCGCCGATGCTGTCCTCGGTGTGGAAAGTAGTCAGCACCTTGTGGCCGGTCAACGCCGCCTGGATCGCGGTATCGGCGGAGAAGCG
>CAZBZH010000414.1:0-4523 GCA_964496265.1 uncultured Acidobacteriota bacterium
TGTCGGGTACCAGCCCCTTGCCGGAGAACGCCTTGACCAGTTTGCCCGCTAGAAGCACCGAGGCCAGCGATCCCGCCAGGGTGCAGACCGTGGCCCAGGTCAGGGCTCCCCGGTAGCCGACGGTGCCGCTGCCGTAGAGGGTCGCCACCCCCTTGAAGTTGTCGTTGGCTCCGTTGGCGTAGGCCACGGCCAGAGCCGCCACCGCCAGCACCACCGAAAGGGTCAACACGACGAGCCTTCTTCGGCCAACGGGACCGGTCCGACGCCGCAGCAGCGTGGCCCCCTGATGAAACGGCAGGCGGCTACCGCCAGACCCGCGCCGAGCACCGGCCCGACGATGTAGGCCCAGATCGCGTGGAGGTTGCCCGAGACCAGCGCCGGAGCCAGCGAGCGCGCCGGGTTCATCGAGGCACCGCTGATCGGCCCGGCGAACAACGCCTCCAGCGCGATCACTCCGCCGATGGCGATGCCGGCGGTGATCCCCCGCTCCTTGGCCCCGTGGGTCACGCTCAGGATCACGAACATCAGAAAGGCGGTGAGCAGGACCTCGAGGATCAGCGACTGAGACACCGCTCCCGCGGGCAGCGTGGCACCCAGCCCTTCATGGGCCGGGAACAACAACCGCAACGATCCGCTGGCCGCCAGCGCTCCCGCCAGCTGACTCAACGAGTAGGGCAACACATCCCGCCCCGGGAGTCGTCGCGCCACGTAGAAGCCGACGGTCACCGCCGGATTGAGGTGCGCGCCGGAGACGTCTCCGACGGCGGCGATCATGGCGAAGACCACCAGACCGAAGGTCAGCGCGATGCCGACGTGGGTTACCGCCCCACCGCTCAGATCGTTGACCACGATCGCGCCGGTGCCGGCGAACAGCAGGCAGAAGGTGCCGAAGAACTCGCCGGCCAGCCGGCGGTGAAGCGGCGACTCCATGTCAGCAACAACCTCCCGAAGTGGGCCCGGCGCTCTGGGAACCGTTCTCCGACGGGTCCGCCGGCCCGCAGCAGTCGCTCGCGGGGCGGCTTTCTTTGTAGTCGGCACCCTTGGTCACCTTCGGGTCGCGGCGCACGTCTTGACTGCAATCGAACAGCGCGGCCCCCTCGAGGGGAACCTCCACTCGCGGCGAGATCGCCTCGACATGAGACGCGTACGGTTCCCGGGTGTAGATCTGGAAGGTCTTGTCGCACACCGCCATCGGCTGTCCCCGATACAGGGTGTGACCGTCGTCGTCGGTCACGCTGCGCCAGGGCCCCTTGTACAGCACCGCCTGATTGCGCTCATAGCAGGCACCCTCCTTGCCCTTGTAGGCCTCGACGGTGACCGAGCGGAACTCGATTCCCTGCACGACCTGCCACGGGGTGGCGTCTCGTTTCACGACCTGGATGCCGTAGAACCCGGCGCGCTCGAAGGCCTCGAGGAACCGGTCCTCCCGGTAGGCGCCGGAGATGCAGCCGGACCATAGCTCCGGATCGTCCTGCATGTGTTGCGGCACCTCTTCATCGCAGACGATGTCGGAGATGACCACCCGGCCGCCTCGCTTGAGCACCCGGTGCATCTCGCCGAAGAGCTGCTCCTTGGCCTCGGGCTTGACCAGGTTCAGCACGCAGTTGCTGACGATCACGTCGATGGAATCGTCGGCGATCATCGGTTGGCTGCGGCGCAGTTCCTCCTGCCAGGTTTCCAACGCCTCCCAGTCTCCCAGACCCCGGATCGGCTTGTCGGCGAGCCGTGCCTCGACCTTGCCCAGGTCGAGACCCAGGTCCTGGATGCGTCCCTTGTGAAACTCCACGTTGTGGTAGCCGAGGGTCTCGCCGATGGCCTGGCGATGCTTGTGGGCGAGCTCGAGCATCTCGTCGTTCATGTCGACGCCGATGACCCGGCCGGTGGCGCCGACCACCTGGGACGCGATGTAGCAGGCCTTGCCGCCGCCACTTCCCAGGTCGAGCACCGTCTCCCCTTCCTTGATCCAGCGGGTCGGGTCGCCGCAGCCGTAGTCCCGCTCGATGATCTCCTGGGGGATGATCTCGAGGTAACGGGTGTCGTATTCCACCGGGCAGCAGAGCGCCGCTTCGCGCGCCTGGGCGGCCTCGGAGTAGCGGTCGCGGACCGCGCGTTCGACGTCGAGAGAGTCGGTAGACATAGGGGCTCCTGGTCGGCTGCGTCGGCCGCAGCTAGGCCGCGTAGAGGTCGAGCTCGGGGCTCGCCTCGATCAGCGTAAACACTTCGCGAATCTGATCCAGCCCGAGGCGAATCAGGAAATGGGAGTTCCGCCCGTAGCTCTTGGCTCCGAGGATGTAGAAATCCGGCTCGGGGTTGCGCAGCACGTCGGGGCCGGCCGAGGTCTGGGCCAGGCAGTCCGCCGACGAACCGGCAAGCAGGGTCGCGGCGAGCTTCATCGGCCCGCCGGTGGCATAGCACTCATGAACCTGAAGCTCGCGATAGATCGAGCTATCGGGCACGTAGCCGACGTGGGCCAACACCTCGTCAACCTCAACGTCCACAGGCCCCGCGGGCGTACGCAGCGTGGCGTGGAGCCGGTCATCGTCGGACCGGAAACGATCGACGGTGCTTCCGGGGTGGAAGGCCACCCGGGGATCCTCGCCGCGGGCGAGACGGTTGGCGAAGGCGGAAAGCCGCGCCCGCTCGGGTAGCGGGTCGTCGTCGATCAAGGTGTAGGGCTCGTGGCTCTCTTCGCGGGTGACCCAGACGACCCGGGTGTCGCGCAGGCGCAGCAGGCCGTCGATGGCGGTGGCGGCGGAGAAGCCGCTACCGACCAGCAGCACTCGCTTGCCCTCGTAGCGCTCGCGATCGGCGCCGGTCAGATCTCGCAAGACGTAGGCGATCCGATCGGATGCCGCCCGTTCGCCGAGCGCCGGTACGTTGCCGTTGCCCAACCAGGGCGCGTTGCCGTAGGTGCCGGAGCAATCGAGCACCACGTCGGCGTTCTCGATCCGCTCGCCCTGCGGCCCTTCGAGCAACAGCCGGAACGCATGGCGCTCACGTCCGCCGCCGAGAGCGTCGGACTTGCCGATGCCGTCGCGACCGATCTGCACCACCCGCGTGTGGGCGTGAACCCGTCCGCGAAGCAGCGGCGAGTCGGCCAAGGGCTCGAGATACTGCTCGACGTACTCCTGTCCCCTGGGGAAGTGACCGTCATCGGCGATGGGAACGCCCGCCTGACGCAGCACCTGCTCGCCGAGCTTCGAACGATTCAGATGCCAGGGGGAGAACAAGGTGACGTGCCCCCACAGGCGCACACCGCCGCCGACCTCCCCGCGCTCGTAGACCTGCACATCGTGTCCGAGCCGCGCCGCGTACAGCGCCGCCTCGAGACCGACCGGGCCGGCGCCGATCACCGCCACAACTTTTCGAGATGTCGTCATCCCTCGAACCTCCACCGCCCGAATCGGGACGGCATGCCTCAACCAGACCGCTTTACTGAAGAAGGGGTCAGGCGGCGGCGGGAGGTGCGCGGAGGCTCGGGATGGAGCGGGAGCCAACGGCTCCGCAGGTCAGGCTCGATGCTTCGTGGTGGAACGGCGTGAGGACGCGACTCAGCTCGCAGAGCAGCGCGGCGAACTCGAGGCGGTCCATGCCCGTCGCGCTGTCGGCAACGGCGGCCCTGCGGCGCTGCGCGAAGAGGCAGGCCAGGTCCCGGGCGTCGTCGAGGTCACCGACCACCGGCATGGTCGCGGTGGTGAAGCCGGCGCGATCCAGGCGCTCGGCGGTCAGGTCGCCGACCTCCGAGGAACCCCACGGCATCCGGCGGAACAGCTCCTCGCAGTCCCGGGTCAGGCCGAGCAGGGCGTAGCCGCCATCCCGGGCCGGACCGAGCACGGCCCCCTTGCCCGCGGCGCCGGCCCGATCGAGCCGCGCCAGGGCTTCGACCAGATAGCCCCGGTTGATCTCGGGAGCGTCGTTGCCCAGCAGCAGGACTCGGCGGTAGCCCAGGGCGAAAACATCGCGAACAGCGAACTCCAGCGATTGACCGAAAGTCGCGCCACGCTGGGGAAAATGGATTCCGCGGGCCGGCGCCTGGCCGGCGGGAGACGCCACCAGCAGGTCGACTCCGGGGAGGCTCTCGCAAACCTCCTGGGCCCGGTCGATCAGACGGGAAAAGACCGCGGTGGTCTGGGCGCCGGTGCCCAGCACCTTGCGCCGCCCCTCGGCCTCGGCCGAGAGGGTGAACAGCACCACTGCCGTGTCGTTTCGCCGCATCTGCGTCCTGGGTCTCCGTCCGGATCTCGCTCCGGGCACCGGGTCTAACCCCGGCACCTGCGGGAACATTCCCGAAAAGCGGATCGGTCATCGATTGTACCGCTCCGCGTCCCCCGGGCGCCCGGCTGAGCGACCCGGCCGGGTCCACAAAAGCGATCCGGCCCGGGGCGGAATAGCGAGACCCGGCGTGCTCGTTACAATCGATCCGATGAGCGACCTGCAACAGGCCGAGATCCCCGAGGTGGAGCTGCGCTCCCTGGACACCCTCTGGTTCCAGGTTTCGGGGACGCTGTGCAACCTGGCCTGCA
>CAZBZH010000415.1:0-1579 GCA_964496265.1 uncultured Acidobacteriota bacterium
CTGTTGCCCGCGCTGTTGCCCGCGCTGTCTGCGCCGCCGCCCGCGCCGTCGCATCTCGTCATCGTGATCGCCATCGCCGCTTTGGGGCCTAGTCGGTGTGGGTAATGAGCTGGCCAATGCGGAAGATGACGAACTCCGCCGGCTTCACCGGGGCGATCCCGATCAGGCAGATCAGTCGGCCGTTGTCCAGATCGGCCTGGGTCATGGTCGTGCGGTCGCAGCGGACGAAGAACGCTTCTTCTGTGGTCCGCCCCATCAGGGCGCCCTGGCGCCATAGCCCGGTCAGGAAGTCTTCCACCGTCCGGCGCACCGCGTTCCACAGGGGTTCGCCGTTGGTTTCAAACACCGCCCACCCCGTCCCGCGCTCGATCGAGTGCTCCAGGTAGTTGAAGAGCCGCGGCACGTTGACGTACTTCCACTCGGGATCGCTGCTCATCGTGCGGGCGCCCCAGACTCGGATACCCCGGTGCTGCCCACGGATATCCCGGATCACGTTGATGCCCTCAGGGTTGAGGACCTCGTGCTGAGCCTGGTTGATGCTGCGCTCCAGGCCGACCACACCCCGCAGCACCTCGTTGGCCGGCGCCTTGTGGACGCCCCGGTCTACGTCGACCCGCGCGTAGAGGCCGGCGATGTGGCCGCTGGGTGGCACCGTACGAGTCGCGTCGGGGCCATCGGCGTCGAGGCTGTCGGCGTCACCGCGTCGACCGCTTTCGCCAGCGACCTCGAGCCAGGGGTAGTAGAGGGCGGCACGTTTGCTGTCGTAGCGTTGTCGCTGAGCGCGGACTTGCTGGATGTCGCTGTTGGCGACGGCGTCCAGGATGGCAAAGCGATAGCGCGCCTGCTCGCAGTGGGTGATCAAGGCCTGCTGGGTCGCCTCGTCGGTGAAGCCGGGGGCCGCGATCAGCGAGATGTAGTCAAAGGGCTGGTTGGCGCCGGGACCGCCGTCGGTGTCGGTGACGGTGTCGCCGTCGGTGTCGGTTTCGGTGTCGCTGCCGGCAGCACTGCCCGACGTGATCGAATCGAGCGTCGTCAGCGCTGTTGGGATCTCATCGGCACTCGCCACGGCAACGACGTAGAGACGCCGGCCGCCGTTGTCGAAGAAGCCACGCACCGCGTCGGAGAGCTGTTGAGAGCGTACGGCTGTCGCTGCGCCCTCGCCGCGGCTGCCGCCGAAGTGCTGGAGGTAGTGCCGAAAGCTCGTTACCTGCGTGGGGATGCCCTGCGGTCCGTTGCCCGTGATGCCGAGGAGGGCCGTTGAATGGGTTGGCACGCCTTCGATGTTGCGAGACCGAAACGAGGTCTCTTCAACGTAGACCCCCGGTGCGTGATATTCGGGCATGGCTGCCTCCCAGGCGAGCGCTCAGGCGGGAGCCAGGGTGTCTCCCCAGAAGTGGGGTGATTTCGCGGCCAGTGTGACACCTGTTGCCACGTTGTGCGCACCATTCCCCACTTTCCGCGTCTTGGGTGGCACCTAATGACACACGTGCACTGAAAACAGGCCACTTTCCGAGAGACACCCCATGTCGTCCCGTTGCCCGATGCGTCCCGTTTGCCTCGCCCTCTCAGGTCCACGGCC
>CAZBZH010000415.1:1679-4522 GCA_964496265.1 uncultured Acidobacteriota bacterium
TGTCGTCCCGTTGCCCGATGCGTCCCGTTTGCCTCGCCCTCTCAGGTCCACGGCCGACACGTCACCACGTCCAACGTCCAACGTCCAACGGCCACGTCCAACGGCCACGTCCAACGGCCACGACCAACGGCCACGACCAACGGCCACGACCAACGGCCACGACCAACGGCCGCGACGAGACTAGCCACCGCCTCCACGGAGCCACGCGATGCCCGACACCGCCGACCCGACCAGAAACCGCACCAGCCTGAACCTCTCCCTGCCGCCGAAACTGCGCCAGTGGGTCGACGCCCAGGTAGCAACCGGCCGCTACGGCAACGCCAGCGAGTACGTCAGGGACCTGATTCGCCGGGACCAGAGGCGCGAGGCTGAACGGGTCCTCGAGGAGCTCCTGATCCAGGGACTCGAGCCGGACGCCAGCCACTGGGATGACGAGCGCCCCGACTTCCAGCAGATCGCCAAGTTGCTGCAGGAAAAGAAGCAGCACCGCTCATCTTGAGCCGTGCTCGACGGCGTCGATGCTCAGCTACGGCGCTTGCCTTGATGCCGGCGGCGTCTCCCGGGCGGCCGAAGGGTCCGCCGTAGCACACGCCATCGGTCCGAGGGAGTGTTCGCAGTCGCGCCAGATGATCTCCGGTTCGCCGCCAATCGGTACCGGCCACTCGGAGTACCAGCAGCGGCCGCAGTAGCTGGTGGCCACGTAACACTTGCTGGTGTCGGGGGCGCAGCCCTGGGGAGTCGGGTGGGGTTTGGTGCATATCGTAGGCATGCCGATCTTGCCGATGTTGCGGCAGGGCCGAGGATCCGGGCACTCGGCGCCCTCGACGATCGGCGTGTAGGAGGTCAGGCCGTAGCATTCGCCGACGATGGTCGACTGGCAGCCGTCTCGCCAGATAACCCAGTCCTGCCCCAGATCGGGGCACTGGCAGTCGGCGTGAACGGGGGTCGCCAGCGGAGTGGCCGGCAAGGCCAGCGCGGCGGACAGCAGCAGGATGGTCAGGGTGTGTTTCTTCATCGGCTACCTCCCGCTGAAAAGCTACGTCGAGTCGGTAGCCGCCAGCTGACGCTGGATGCGCCACTAGAACGACCGGCCAGGGCGGAAACGGGGTAGACTGCCGCCGTTTTGCACGTATTTGGCCGGCAAAGAGCCAACACAAGCTCGAGCGGGAGGAGTAAACAGATGAAGTTCATGGCTGTCTGGAGTATCGATCAGGACAAGTGGCCGCTGATTTTGCAGACCTGGAACGGGATGACCCCCGAGCAGATCGCGAACCCCGGCGAAGGGGTCAAGCTGATCGGCCGCTGGCACGACCTGACCGCACGCACCGGCGTGGTGATCCTCGAATCGGATAGCGCCCTCGCCGTGCACCGCGCCTTGAACCAGTGGAACCCCCACCTGGACATCGAGGTCAACCCGGTGCTCGACGACGAGGAATGCACCGAGGCGATCAAGCTGATCCTGGCCGACCAGGCGGGGTAGCTCACACCGACTTCGCCGAGGGCGCCACCGTGTTGCGCACCGGCAATGCGGTGCGCTCGCCGCCGCGTTGACAACCCCCGCACCTCGCCGCACACTCAGCGGCAAGGAGGCAGGCGATGGTCGATCTCAATGTGTCCGTGTCGGAAGACGTCCGCGAGTGGATCGAGGAGCAGGTGCGCGCCGGACGCTATGCGAATGCCGGCGACTACGTGCGGGAGTCGATCCAGCGGGAGCGGCAGCAGCAGGCGCGGAAGCACGTCGAGGACCTGATCCGTGAGGGGATTGAGAGCGGTCCTGCGACACCTTTCACTCAAGACGATTGGG
Organism: uncultured Acidobacteriota bacterium; assembly: GCA_964496265.1. Classification (GTDB taxonomy): domain Bacteria; phylum Acidobacteriota; class Polarisedimenticolia; order Polarisedimenticolales; family Polarisedimenticolaceae; genus Mor1. The sequence goes on from CAZBZH010000415.1 coordinate 3,484, forward strand.
ACTCGATTAGGGCTGAGAGCAACCGACGCATCGAGGAGCACAAGCGCCATGAAGATGAGTCGTAGAAGGCCCGAAGCGGCCGCGGATATCGTCGCGAACGAACCCAGGGCGACGTATCAAGTAGATGCGGCCTAGTCCAGGCGCACCGTGTAAGGCAAGTCGAGCAGACGCAGCGAGTTAGCGGAGTCGGGTGAGGCCTCCGACCCGGCCTGGCCGCCACCGGGCCTCCGCGCTCCCTCCACCACGATCTCGGTCGGGTGCACCGTCGCCGGCATCTCCTCGGTCATCAGCCAGATGCGGCCGGTCTTGACCGGGATCAGCACCCCCTCAGGCCCGCCCATGTAGGCGAAGTTGTCCGAGGGATCGCGGGTCGGCGGGTAGGGGCCGATGCCGAGCTTCTTGGTTAGCTCCGCGGTGAGCGCCGGCACGTCGTCGGCCGGGAGGCCGATCTCGCTGATCTCGAGGATGTCCTTGTCGGGGCGGAACGGACCGTCGGAGGCGTTTTGCATCTCGTGGCGGGCGATGAACTCCAGCAGGTTGCCGGCCGGGTCCCAGAAGTAGATCGAGTGAGCGTCGATCGACTCGAAGTGCACCACCGGCTCACCGAGCCCGGGGACGTGGATCAGCGGCAGGTCCTTGCTCGCCGCCCACACCACCGCGCGCTCGATCTTGTTCTCGGGGATGTTGAAGGCGACGTGGTAGGTCGGGTTCGGCGTGTTGGCCGGGTTGTCCTTGGGGATCTCGACGTCGCGGAAGTGCAGGGTCGAGCCGTGGGTGGTGATGCTGAGGTTTTGCTTGTCTCCGCGCTCGTGGGGGAGTTCGAGGATCTCGCCGTAGAAGCGAGCCTGGAAGTCCATGGAACTGGTGACCGAGGGGATGTCGGCGGGTCCGTGGTGGATCGGCGCCGCGCCCAGGTGGAGTTTGCGGATGCGGAACGGCGTCTCCGGACCAGGCTGGTCCCGTTTGGGCCCGGCGTGGTTGGCTGTGATGCCCTGGGCCAGCAGCGGGCAGAGCAGCGCCGCCCGCAGGAACTCCCGCC
>CAZBZH010000416.1:0-4520 GCA_964496265.1 uncultured Acidobacteriota bacterium
GACCCGCCGCTCCCGTTCGAACAACTCCCGGCGCAAGGGAGAGAGGGCCGTGCCGTAGAGCACCTTGATCGCGGCGGCGCTCTCGAGATCTTCGCGAGTGCCGCGATAGACCACCCCCATCCCGCCGCGGCCGAGCTCACCTTCGATGCGATAGGGGCCGACGGTGTCGGGCGCCGGGGGAGCCTCGGTGAGCAGCTCGTCGCTCAGGGTTCCCGGCCGACGGTCCAGGGGAAGCCCGCTGCGGGCGTCCGCCTGCAGCATCTGCTCGATCCGATCGATCGCCTCTCGATCGGCGCCGAGTCCCTCCTCGAGGAAAGCCCGCCGATCTGCCGGAGCGATCTCGAGGGCCGCTTCGAACCACTCCTGGAGCTTGTCCCACGAAAGGCTCATCGGTCTTCGTCGAAGAGTCCGGGATCCTGGAGTTCGACCGACAGCCAGGCGCGGGCGGCTCGCCAATCCCGGGTCGCCTGGGAGGTAGATATCTCGAGAAGCTCGGCGGCCTCGCCGACCTCCAGCCCGGCGAAGAAGCGGAGTTCGACCAGTTTGGCCGCGCGCTCCGATTGAGCCGCCAGCTTGTCCAGGGCACGATCGACGGCGAGCAATCGGTCGAGATCCTCGAGTCGAGGATCCGGCTGGCTTTCGGCAGTCACGGCGACCCAGCCGTCACCACGCTTGAGGCTTTGCCGCTTGCGGGCGGCATCGATCAGCACCCGGCGCATCGCGGTGGCTGCCAGCCGTTTGAAGTGTTTCTCGTCGGTCGGCTGCACGCCGGCCGATCCGGCCAGGCGAAGAAATGCCTCGTTCAGCAGGGCGGTCCGCTGCAAGGTGGCGCTCGGGTTGTTGCGCCATATCTGACCGGCCAGATCCCGTAATTCGGTGTAGAGCTCGGCGAACCGATCCCCGAGTTCTTCCGGTTTTTGCGGGTCACTGGGCATGCACTCAATGTACTGCACACCCCGGGTCGCGGCTGCGCCGACCCGCTTCTAGTCCCCGGCCGGCGGGTCCGCCGCCTGGGGGACCGCCGAACTCACGTGCAGCCCGACCAGCCGCGCCACCAGGATCGTCAGGTAGATCTGGCCGACGATCGCCTCCCACATCGCCAGCATCTGTGCCGTGGGGCTGACCGGGGATACGTCGCCGTAGCCCAGGGTCGTGAGGGTGACGAAGCTGTAGTAGAAGAGCACCCCTGAGCGCTGCAGCGGATCGATCTCGGCCAGGGGCTGGCCGGGATCCAGCGGAGCCGCCAGGGTGAACGAGCCCGGGAAGTAGAGCTCCAGCGCCGAGTAGAAGAATCCCCAGGCCACTCCCAGCATCAGATACACACTCATCGCGCCGCAGAGCCGGTCGGCGGTCACCGCCGCGCTGGAAAACAGGTCGCGCAGGATGAACGTGATCAACAGCGCCAGGTAGAGCCCCATCGAAAGGTGCTCGATGCTCTCGATCAGCGCCGAACTCGCCATCATCGAACCCGAGCCCAGGATCGAGCTCCAGAAGATCAGCACCCCGGGCAGGATCAGCGCCACCCCGGCCAGCAGCCACAGCCGCTCCCGGCGCATGGCGACGAGCCCGGCCAACAGCACCAGCTCGAACACCACGTTGAACACGACGCGGGCGTCCCGGTGCCCCTCTTCCAGCGGGTAGCTGGTCAGCAGCAGGGTCAGGGAGATCAGCAGCAGCAGGAAACGATGTCGGGTGAGCCGTTCGGCGAGTCCCATGATCTTCTCCGGTCTGAGGATGAAGGGGCATGGTATCGCCGGGTGTGGGGCCCCGGGTGGCCTGGCGTGCAAGGATGGGGCGATGGCGCGATCCGCTGGTGCCGGACTCAGGGCCCTGTCCTAGGATTGAGGACGATCCTGGGGGACAGGAGGGGATTCCGATGTCCGGCTACAGCCTATCGCCGCTCTGGAAGGTGCTCTTCGCCGATCTCGGGCTGAACGCCGAGAACGTGTTGCGGCGGGCCGCGTTGCCCGGTGACCTGTTCGCCCGGACGCGGGCGACGCTGACCAGCGCCGAGTTCTACGCGTTGTGGCGCGGCATGGAACAGGAGTCCGGCGATCCGCTCCTGCCGCTGCGCATCGGTGAGTCGATCTCCGTCGAGTCCTTCGACCCGCCGATCTTCGCCGCGTTGTGTAGCCCCGATCTGGACACGGCGCTACGCCGGCTCGCGCTCTACAAGCGGCTCTGCGGCGCGGTTCGGCTGGAGGTGGAAAGCGATTCCTCGACGACGTCGATGACGTTGGAGTCGTTGGACAAGACGGTGGCCGCGCCGGCGAGTCTGCGCTGGATGGAGCTGGTGTTCTTTACCAAGATCGGCCGCATCGGCACCCGCAGCCGGGTTGAGCCGCTGCGGGTCGAAACCCCCAAACCGCCGCCGCAACGCGAGGACTACGCCGCGTTCTTCGGCGTGCCGGTCACCGAGGGTTCGCAGACCCGGCTGCTCTTCTCCCACGCCGACGCGACCCGCCCGTTCCTCACCGCCAACGAGAAGATGTGGGAGTTCTTCGAGCCGGAACTCAAGCGGCGACTCTCGCAGTTGACCGAGGAAGCGACCACCGCCGACCGGGTGCACGGCGCCCTGCTCGAGATGCTCCCTTCCGGATCCGCCTCGATGGACGCGGTCTCACGCCGGCTCGGGACCAGCACCCGCACCCTTCAACGCCGGCTGCAGCGCGAGGGACTCAGCTTTCAGCGGGTGCTCGACCGGACCCGGGAGTCTCTGGCCCGGCACTATCTGCGCACCTCCAAGCTGACCGGCGCCGAGATCTCGTTCCTGCTCGGTTTCGAAGATCCCAACTCGTTCTTCCGGGCGTTCAACGCCTGGACCGGGATGACCCCGGAGCAGGTGCGCGGGTCCCGGGCTTGTTAGCTCAGAGAGCCGGGACGCACTTGCAGCTGGTCGTGGTCGGTTCGTCGGCCGCGGTCCAGACCGCCTCGTAGCGCGCCAGCGCCTCGGCGGCTTCGCTCTCCTTGCCCTGGGCGTCGAGCGCCCGGGACAGGCCGAACAGCGACCAACCGTTCTCCCGCCATTTGTCGAGGTCGTCGCGGAAGACCTGTTCCGCCTCCTCGAAACGGCCGGCCTTGTGGTAGACCGCGCCCAGGGTGTGCCGGGTCGGCTGCAGCCACTGGGGCGGTTCGCCGTAGGAAAGCTCATCTTCGATCTCGACGGCGGTTTCCAGCAGCGTCGCGGCCCGGTCCAGCTCACCTTTCTGTAGCGCGATCTCGCCGTCGATGAACCACTCGCTGACCTCGAGCACCCGGCGGGAAGGATCGCCGCCGAAGACGCTCTTCTCGGGGATCGCCTCCCGGGCCTCGGCGAACAACTCCCGCTCCTTCTCGGCGTTCTCAAAATCGTGTAGCGCGGCGTAGGCCACCGCCCGATGGGCGCGCCAGATCGCGGTGGTGATCGGCAGGTACTCCGGCGGTTCCGGCTCGGCCAGGATGTCCTCCCAACGGCCGAAGCGCTTCTGCACGTCGTAGACCGACGCCATCCACGGATCGATGAATCCGGCGACCATCTCGAACTTGTCCTCGGGAATGTCGGCCCAGATGGCGCGAGCGGCTTCCATCGCCTCGGCCTCGCGGCCGACCATCATCGCGGAGAAGGCCAGCATGTGGGCGTTGTGCACCATGTACATGTGCTGGATCGTCTGATCCGGCGAGAGCCGGCGGTAGCGGTCATCCGCCTTCATCGCCATGGCGTTCTGCTTGACCGACGAGTCCCAGCGGCCCACCTGCACGTAGATGTGCGAGGGCATGTGGTTGAGGTGGCCGGCGCCGGGCATCTGGTTGCTCAACCGGTCGGCGGCGGCGATGCCCCGGTCCGGATCGAGGCTCGGTTCGACGGCGTGAATGTACATGTGAGCGGCGCCGGGGTTTCCCGGGTCGATCTCCATCACCCGCTCGAGAGTCTCGACGATCAGCGGGGTGTCCTCTTCCGGTTCCCCCTCGGCGCTGTAGAGCCTCCAGGGTCGCAGGGTCATCAACGCCTCGGCGTAGAGAGTGCCCACGTCGGAATCGTCCGGGTACGCCGCCCAGACCTCGCCCATGGCGTCGGCGTAGGCGCGGTTGAGCTTGTCCCGGTTCTTGCGCGGCCGTTTGGAGTAGCGGGTGGCCAGCGCCTCGATCAACGCCCGCTCCAGCGGCGTGGTGTTCTCGATCCGCGCCTCGGCCTGCTTCAGCGCCGCCCAGGCGGCGGCGACCCGCTCCCTGGTCATCTGGGAGTCGTTGTAGTTGGGGCCCTCGCAGAGGGCGATGCCCCACCAGGCCATGGCCAGATCGGGATCGATCTCGGCGGCCCGGGCGAAGGAGCGGATCGCCTCGTCATGGTTGAAGGCGTACATCCAGGCGATGCCCTGGTCGAAGTAGTGCTGGGCTTCGGGGCTTTCGGTCGAGACCGGCCGGGTTCGATCGCCCAGGCCCTCGAACAGCTGGGCCGAGGGGCTGTCCTCGATCAGGTGGTCGGGGGCGCGCAGCGCGCAGCCGGTGGTCAGCCCGGCAATCAGGACCGCGACGAGCAAACG
>CAZBZH010000417.1:0-4514 GCA_964496265.1 uncultured Acidobacteriota bacterium
TGATTACGTCGAAGAAGCGGTTCACGAGTTCCGGGCCGTAGGCGCGGTCGTAGGTGCTGCGGTGCACCCGGGGCAGCCGGTGGGACAGGTCGGTGACCATGCGCACGAAGATCCGGCGCTGCAGCAGTTCGACGCAGAAGGCCTGCAGGGCGCCCAGGGTCGCGGCAAATCCGAGGCCGACGGCCAGCAGCGCCGCGAGCACCAGCACCGGGGCCACCGCGCCGCCGAAGGCGACGAAGTTGACCAGGGCTTGGACCGCGATCGGGGTCGCCAGCAGCATGGCGCCGATGAATGCCGAGAAGATCACCACCGCCCAGAGGTCCTGCCGGTCGGGTCGCATGATCGCGAGGAGCCGGGACAGCGGGGAGGGCGTGGGGGCAGCCGGAGTCGCGGCTGCCGGCGAACAGGGGGTCGCGGGGTGCAGGCTCAGGCCGACGATGTCGCTCCCCGCGCCGGGGATCATCGAGGCCAGATCGTCGAAGGGGATGGTCCGGGGCTCCTCGTCGGGAGCCTCGATGATCTCGAGCTGCTTGCCGCGGTGGTCGGTCAGCAGGACGTAGCCGCCGTCGGCCAACGCCAGCAGGAACGGGGTGTCCCGGCTCACCGGAGGGGCATCGAGCAGGCGCTCGGCGGAGACCGCCGTGCTGCGCAGCCCGGACCGCCGGGCGGCCAGCGCGAGGACATCGAGCGGGCCTCCGGCCTCCGCGGAGGTCTCCAGCCGGGCCGCCTCTACTCGGCGAGCCACGGTGGCGGGGTCACAGGGGATGCCCAGCCTCTCGGTCAGCAGGGTTAGCCAGCGCTGCTCGTAGTTCGAGGGCTGACGGATGATTGAGTCCATCGGGATACGTCTCCGGTGTCATGGGATTTCTGGCGAAGGCAGTGCAAATCTACAAGACCGCTGAATGTTATTCAAATAGGAAGTTTGGAGTCGATCGTTAGGTCTGATAGAATGGATCCGCTTAACGGGGAGCTAACGATGGAATGGCTTAACTATCACCATTTGCTGTATTTCTGGACCGTGGCCCGGGAGGGCAGCATCGCCAAGGCCTCGAAGAAACTCTCCCTGGCGCCTCCCACCATCTCGACCCAGATCCGGGCCCTCGAGGACAGCCTCGGCCACGAGCTCTTCGCTCGAAAGGGCCGGGGGCTGGTGCTCACCGATACCGGCCGGCTGGTGTTGCACTACGCCGACGACATCTTCGGTCTCGGGCGCGAATTGATGACGGCGGTGAAGCAGGGCCCCACCGAGCGCTCACTAAAGCTTAGCGTCGGTGTCACGGACGCCGTGCCCAAGCTGGCCGCCCGGGAATTGCTCAAGCCGGCGATGGGGGGCGAGCACCCGGCCCAGGTGACCATCCGCGAGGGCAAGCTCGACGCGCTGGTGGCGGAGTTGGCGACCCACCGTCTCGATCTGGTGCTTTCCGATTACCGCTACAGCGCGGTCTCGAGCATCCGGATCTATCACCACCGCCTCGGCGAGTGCGGCGTGACCTTCTACGCCGCGCCGGAGTTGGCGGCGAAGTTGGCCCCGGGCTTTCCCGAATCTCTCGACGGGGCACCCGCGCTGCTCCAGACCGACAACACCGCCCTTCGCGGCTCCCTCGAGGCCTGGTTCGCGGGCAAGGGGGTTCGCCCGGTGCCGGTGGCCGAGTTCGAGGACACGGCGCTGCTCAAGGTGTTCGGCACCGACGGGAGCGGGTTCTTTGCCTTGCCCAGCATCGCCGTCGATGAGGTCAAGCGGAGTCACGGCGTCGAGGTCATCGGAGAAGCGGAAGATTGTCGCGAGACCTTCTTCGCCCTGACCGCCGAGCGGCGGCTGAAGCATCCGGCGGTCCTGCGGATGACCCGCGTGGCTCGGCGAGATCTGTTCGGCCAGGAGGGGTAGCCCCTGGGCAGGGTAGACTCTGGGCCGGGTCGGCCTGCTCCCGGCCGGCAGCGGCGCGCTAGAGGCCGGTGCAGTTGGCGTAGTAGGTCACCGTGGCCGGCCAGTCACTGAACACGCCGGTCACGCCGACCTCCCGGGCCAGCACGTCCAGCAGCTCCATCGTATCGCCGCTGCGATCGATCGCCGGGGCGACCGACTGGTAGTACCAGCCTCCGGCGCCGTCTTCGAGGCGCCCGGAGCGCTCCAGGGTCCAGGTCACGATCTCCAGTCCCGCTTCCCGGGCGGCATGGGCGTAGGCCGAGGGCACGATCCGTTGTTCGTTGTCGAGGGTCACCAGCACCCAGGTGGGCGGCGCGATGATGCGGACGCCGTCGCCGGCGATCTCCGCGAAGGTCGGGGACCAGGTCGCCGGATCCGATGGGTCGAGGCCGTCCGCGTAGCGCCCGTCCAGGTACGTCACCCGGTCGGCGAACTCCGGCGCGTGCTCCAGCCAGAACAGCACGTCAGCGTAGTCGAAGGACTGTAGCCAGACCCGTTCCGGCGGGATGCCCGCCGAGCGGTAGTCCTCGACCAGCTGTCGGGCATAGTCCTCCCGGCGGTAGTCCCCCTCGAACGGCATCTCGACCTCCGGCGCCTTCAGCTCAGGAATGAAGCCGGTGCCGAGTTCGTGAAACAGGGCGATTGACTCGGCGTGGGACAGCAGCGTGCCGCAGTTGCCGTAGAGCTCGGTCCGCCAGGCCGGCGTGCCGCCCATGTAGGCCTCGACGCTGGTCGCCGTGGGATCGAAGGCGTCCATCTTGCCGCAGAGCCGTTTGAACTCGGCCAGGGTCAGGTCGCTGGCGCAGCAGCGGGCCGAGGCGGGAGCGCCGGTCGCCGGATCGGCGGGAACGAACGGTTCCCTGCACTTCGCGGCCAGCTCGGGGATTTCCAGGATGTTGGTCGTGGTGTGCAGGTCGCACTGGGCGTGGCGGCAGACCAGTTGCCGGTCCCGGGTGAAGGTGACGTCGCATTCCAGCCGCCCGGCGCCCTGGCGAGCCGCGGCGACGTAGGACTCGCGGGTGTGCTCGGGGAACTGCAGCGGCGCGCCCCGGTGGCCGATAGAGAAGTCGGTGCGGGAGAACGGGCCGTCGCCGCAGGCCGCCAGCTCTTCACGCAGCGGGCCCGGCGCCATGTCGCCGATCAGGAAGTAGGGACGGTCACCGACCTGAATCGGGAAGCCGGGAGAGGCCGTCGGGGACGCGCAAGAGAGGGCGAGCCCCACTGCGAGGCAGGCCAGGAACAGCTTGGGCGTTGCTTTTCTCACCGAACCTACCGTGTATCTCCCCCGAGGCGGTGCACCCCGCGGCTCCTACCGAAAGTCGCACAGCGCAACCTCCGGTTCAATCCGAAACTGCCATGCCGCCGTCGACGAAGCGAGCGTCTCCGGTCGCGCAGCTGGGTGGTCGCCGACCGCTCGTGCGTGCAGGACGCCGTCCCGTGCGGCGAGTTCCAGCGCTTTGCCGGCGATGGTTGCGGCCCGGCGCCCCCAGCAGTCTCCCGTCCACCTCGGGGGGCCACCGCAGCCGAAGAAAAGGTCCGAGCTGCCTTCACTGCTCTCCGATTGGTTCTCCGCGCGAAATTCCGGGATCGGTTGGCCGGGGGCGGGGGAAGCGACCCAGTCGGCCGGAGCCGGTAATGCCGAGGGCTGCCAATCTTCGAGGTTCGGTAGGGGCCAGGGCCCGCAGCGGATGATCACGAGGCGATGGGCCTCTGCGACGACCGTAGCCACCACTGCGAGCGGTATGACGCAGAGAACACCGAGGGTCGCGACCGACGCCATGGCGTAGATCGACACCTTCTGAGCGATGCCGCGAATGTGGGATCGAGTCCGTTCGAGCATGTCGGCTCCCGTTGGGCGATCGAGCGTTCCCGGTACTGTACGAGCGTTCGGATGCCCGATGGTTGGCGAGAGCCAATCGTCGCTGTTTCGTCACATGTCGCGGCCTGAGTTGAAGCCACACTTTCCCCGGGGGAACAGGAGGTCGGGATGGGCCGGGGCATGCTGCGGTTTTTCGGTTGGGCCATGCTGCTGGTAGGCGCGTCGACGGTTCCCGCCGATACCGTCCAGGTCCCGGCGGATCGGGACAACACCCTTCACTCCGAAACCACGCCGCTGAGCAACGGCGCCGGAGACCACCTCTTCGCCGGCCGGATTCGGGGGCCGGAGCTCCGGCGCGGCCTGGTGCGTTTCGATCTGACCGGGGGGATTCCGGCGGGCTCCACGGTGACTTCCGTTCGGCTGGAGCTCCAGCTGTCGAGAACCCGTTCCAACCTGGCGCAGACGGTCCATGCCCACGCGCTCGATCGGGATTGGGGCGAGGCCGGCTCCGACGCCGCGGGCGAAGAGGGGCAGGGCGCTGCGGCCCAGCCCGGCGACGCCACCTGGGAGTTCGCATTCTTTGACGCCGACGCCTGGACGGTTGCCGGTGGCGATTTCCAGGCGACGCCCAGCGCCAGTCTGTCCGTCGGACCGCTCGGCCGCTACACCTGGGGCTCCACCCCGGAGCTCGTCGCCGACGTACAGCGCTGGGTCAACAGCCCTGCGACCAACCACGGTTGGATCCTGATCGGCAACGAAGATGAAGAGATC
>CAZBZH010000418.1:0-4512 GCA_964496265.1 uncultured Acidobacteriota bacterium
CTCAGTCGCTGGACTTGGCCGCTTTCTTGGGCTTCGAGGAGGACTTGCCGGCGCTCTTGCTGCTGCTCGAGGACTTACCGCCGCCGGAGCCGGCGCCGTAGCCCTCGTTGAACCAGCCGCCGCCCTTGAGCTGGAACGACGTGCGGGAGACCAGTTTCTCAAGCTTGCCGGGACATTCCTTGCACTTGCGGGGCTGGGGTGCGTTCATCCCGATGAGCATCTCGAAGACCTTGTCGCACTCTTTGCAGCGATATTCGTAGATCGGCATCTGTCCTGGGCCTCCGCAAACGGGGACACGGACCGGAGTGTCTACCTCAACGAGACCCGGCCCGCCCGCGGTCCATAGTTAGAATCGGTCTTGGAACCTGTCAAGGTCGGGCGGCGCGGAACTCCGGGGGCTCCTCGCCGAAATAGCCGAAAAGGGAATCGAACAGGGCCCCGGCCATCCGGTCCCGCTCCCGGGCCGAGGCCATCAGCGCCGCGTCCTTGGGGTTGGGCAGGTTCAGCAGTTCCACCAGCACCTTGGCCGGGATCGCATTGGCCCGGATCACCGCCGGGACCCAGACCCCCTTGCCGCGGATCACCCGGTTGCGGATCGGCTGGTGCTTCTGCACCGGAAGCCCCGCTTCGCGGAAGGAGGCGACGATCTCCTTGGCCAGCTTCTGGGACACCGCCTCGGAGCGGACCCGGGACTTGCGGGAGAACTTGATCGAGGACTTTTGCCGGACCTCGGCGAAGCGGCGATAGGTCTTGCTGTTGTGGGCGTAGGTCCGCGCCCGGTACTTGGCTCCGGGGACGTAGACCATCGTGCCGCGCAGCGACGGGTGGCGGCTGTCGGCGTGGATCGAGAGGAACACGATCCGGTCGGCGGAGACCCCCTTCTTGACCGCGTCACGCATGATCGCGTTGGCCAGGTACCAGCGCAGGTTGACCCCGACCCGGGCCTGGGTGGTGTTGCCGGCGACGAAGGGCGGATCGGTCTGGATCACCCCCTTGGTGAAGGCGGGCAGCTTGTCCTTGTTCTGGATCGTGCAGTTCTCGGCGTTCTTCAGCGTCATCCGCACCTCGGCGGCGGAGTAACGCTCGAGCAACTGCTTCAGCCGGCAGGCCACGTCGTACACGTGGTCCCGTTCCCAGACGCCGTTGCCGTGGGTGCCGGGGTCGGCGCCGCCGTGCCCCGGGTCGATGACCACGACCACCCCCTCGAGACCTCCCTCGGTCATGCGCACCGGCTCCCGGGCCAGCGCCTCGGCCATCTCGGCCCGGGCCGCCTCGGCTTCCAGTCGTCGCGGATGGTTCGGCGGCAGGTAGTCCGGTTCGAGCACGTCGAAGGGAATCTTGATCAGGTAGTCGACCGGGATGTCCCGGGCGTCGCGCACGCCGCTGCGTTCGGCGATCTGGGCGGCGAGGGCGTTGACGTCCTCGGAGCCGCTGCGTCCGGTGAAGCGCACGACCACCGAGCTGTAGAGCGCTTCCCCCGACTTGAGGCGATAGCCGGCGTAGGAGCCGGCGCCGTCGGCGCCGTATTCCAGCAGGCCGTCGGCGGAACGGGGCGAGAGGCGCAGCGCGGGAATCAACAGGCGCGACGGAATGCGCACCCGTTGCCCGGCGGTCAGCTCCGGCGAGCTGAGGCTGTTGGCCTGCTGCAGGGTGGAAAAATGTTCGCCGTTGCCGGTGAACCACTCGGCGACCTGCCACAGCCCGACGTTGTAGAGCGGCAGCCGGGCGCGCCGGGCCACGTGGACCCAGTCCTCACCCTCGTAGCCGTCCTCGGGGAACAGGCTGCGCAGGACCAGCACCCGGTAGTCGGCGGAGAGCAACGGTAGGGGCACGCGAATCCAGACCGAGGGGTCTACGGCGACCCTGCCGTTCCACGCGCGAATCGCGTCCGCCGCGGCGGCGTTGGCGCAGAGGCGTTCGGCAAGGCTGCGGTAGTCGTCGTTCTCCGCAGGGCGCACGTGAAGTTCGATGTCCCGGCCGTCCCGCACACCGAGACGCAACTCTTCGCTGATCGCGATCGATTCGGGGGGAGCCTCGGCGTGGGCCGCGGGGACCGCCAGCGCCACGAGACCGAGCAGAGTCAGGGCGGCGATCAGCAGGGTGTCGAGGTGCCGACCGGCGCCGCGCTGGCGCCCGCGAGGGTGGGTCGGCGGCGTTTCCGCGTCGATGGGCACGCAACCGATTGTAGCAGGATGTCGGTGCGGCGCCGTTCGCCCGGAAGATTCCGCGACCGGCCCCTACGGGGTCTAGAAGTCGGGCGTGATGCGGAAGCGGTAGCCGGTGGCCGGTTCGCCGTGGGTGACCAGCAGACTGCTCGTCGTCTGTCGCGTGGTGAACAGGGTCTCGCGGCGGCTGAGCAACAGGCGCTGTTCGCCGGGAAGGCTGCCGCTGAACTCGATGCGGATCTCCAGCAGGTCCGCCGAACGGGAGACCGGCTCCAGGGTCAGGTGCATCGATTGACGGGAGTCGTCGGCGCCCCGGTCGAAGGCGTAGGTCACCGGCTCGCCGAGGAAGGTCGAGAGGTGGTTGGTCTCGAGGGGAACCGCACCGTGGGGCCCCATGTACTCCACCTCGACCCGCAGACCGACCGGCAACCCCAGGCTCGGCCGGGCCAGCTCATGGATCACCGTCGCCTCGGCGGAGATGGCCAGGGACAGCGACTCGGCGCCGCGGCGGAACAGTTCGAACAGTCCGGTGCGTCCCTCGGTCAGGCTCAACTCGCGACGGGCGACGACCCGGGTGCGGTCCTCGAGGACCAGTTCCGCCTCGAGACGGACCGGGTGCACATCCGGCTCCGCCGATCCGGTGGGGAGGGCGAAAAGCCGCAGGCGGCTGCGTTCTCCCACGGGCCAGGCCACCTCGAATTCGAGGACGCCGCCGTCGGAGGGGTCCAGATCCAGCCGCCGGGGGGCCAGGGTGCCCGACTGTCCGCCGACCTGGATCATCGGGCGCACGTCGAGAGAAATGACCGATTTTGGGCGCAGCTCGAAAGTTGCGGCCTGCGCGGACATTCCTGGCAGGAATTGCGCCAGGGTCAGCAAAATCAACAGGGTCCGGCCGAATCTCATGGTCTGACGAGCCTCCGGAGCGTTAACTTATTGTCGTATGGAGATTTGACAAGTCTTGGGGAGCGCCCTTAAGATCGCACCAGTCGGACTCTGAGGGGAGGTCCGGCCCCGAGGAGAGTGGGATGCGCAGCTCGCGCCTCGCGTTCGCCATCATTGTCCTGCTTGCCCTGTCCTGGGCACCGGTGTCGGCGTCCGACCAGGTCACCGAACCCCATCACCTGTCCGGAATTGCACACGACGGCCTGGGCAACCTGCTGGGCAACGTCGAGGTGCTGCTGCTGCAGAACCTGGTCGACGCGGTCCCCGCGGCGACGGCGCGCACCGATGAGAAGGGGCGCTTCCGGGTCGCCGGACTGGCCCCGGGTCTCTACCGCGTCGCCGCGATCAAGCGGGGCTACCGCACCTACCTGGGCAAGATCGACACTCTCGTTCATTCGTCCATCGACCTGCTGATGCGTCCGGCGGAAACCTCCGAGGCCGCCCAGGAGGGCAAGCTGCCCCGGGATGCTTCGTGGGCCCTGCGCCTGCCTCGCCGCAGCATCCTGCGGGACATCGAGGCGGCGGCCCACGGGACGACCGAACCCGCCGCCGGACAGCCGATGTTCCTGGCGAGCGTCGCCCGGGAGATCGACCTGCGGCTGGATCACAGCTTCTCCCTGGCCAACGGCGGAGGGATCGAGGCCAACTCCTCGTCGCTGCGTGGTTCCGAAACCGCCATGCGCCTTTCGAGTTCGTTGGGTGAACGGGGCAACATCAGTCTGACCGGATACCGTGAGCGACTGCAGGGTGAGGGCGAGGGCTCGATCGGCGATATCGCCAGCCGGCAGAACTCCAGCCTGCGCCTCGACCTTTCCTATGACACCAGCGCCGACGCGGCGGTGGCGGTCAAGGCCTTCTACAACTCCGGGGGCCTGGAGCGGCTGGATCCGTCGCTCAGTTCGGCCCAGAGCCGCCGCTCCTGGGGTTACGACGCCGCCTGGTCCAAGCAGATCAGTTCCGCTTCCCGGGTGTCGGTGCGGATGGATTACCAGAACCACTCGATGGCCATGGGCGCGTTGTCCGCCGGCGTCGAGGACCCCGGCATCGGGACCCCCGGCCTGCCCTACGAGCCGTCGCTGTTGAACCGGCGCATGGGTGCGGAAGGGGTCTACGAGAGCGCACCGGCCGAACGCCATCAGGTCAAGGTCGGGTTGCGCGCCGAATTCGAAGAGCTTCCGTTGACCGCGGTGCGCCCGTTGACCGATTCGGTGGTGCCTGCCAGCGCCGGTTGGGTCGACGGCTGGAGCCTCGGTCTCAACGCCGAGGACAACTGGTCGGTCAGCGGTCCGCTGACGCGGCAGACGTCGCGTTCGCACTCGATGTTCTGCTGAATCGTGGTGTCGTTGTTGCCGCCGTCGTCGTCACCGCCACCACACGAGATGGTGAGCGCAGCGACAGCGCCAAT
>CAZBZH010000419.1:0-4511 GCA_964496265.1 uncultured Acidobacteriota bacterium
ACAAGCCCTACATCGAGGACGGCAAGAACGTCGTGACCAGCCCGCACAAGGTCTACGGGCCCGAGACCAACGACCTGGTGCTGCAACTGCGCAAGCGCGGCATCCAGCGGGTGATCCTGGCCGGGATGTCGGCCAACCTCTGCACCGAGTCCCACATGCGCGAACTGATGGAGCAGGGCTTCGAGGTGCTGGTGGTCTCCGACGGCACCGCCGCGGCCCAGGTTTCCGACTGGGACGGCTACGCGGCGGCGCTGACCAACTTCCGCTTCATCGCCAACTCGGTGCAGACCACCGAAGAGGTGGCGACCCGGCTGGTCGGCGGCGAGAAGGCGCAGGCCTGGATCGCCGACAGCCGCAAGGCGCGCTGAGCCTCCGGCAGAGCGCCATCGTGGAACGCCCGGCACCGGCCCGAATTCACGGGGGTGCCGGGCGCTTTCGTCGCGATGCCGCCAACATCCCAGCGAGCGCGCGCCCCCGATTCGGCGTATCTCCAATGCAGTCCGGGAACGATCGTCCCCGGCGACTCCGCGTCGGCACGAGAAAGCGCTGCCTGGCGCTAAACTCCCGGGGGAGCAGCCGGGTCTAAAGGTCACACTGCGGCTTCGCGCCGGAGCCGGAGCCACTTCCGAGCGTCGAAAACGAGGGGGACTCATGGCCAGGCAAATCCGGTGGATCGCGGTCCTCGTGGCCACTCTGCTGGCAGGCAGCCTGTCCGCCGGCACCTGGCTCGAGCAACAGATCGCCAGCGACGGCGAGATCGACCGCTACTACCGGGCCTACGTCCCCGACGATTCCAGCCCCGGCATGCCGCTGGTGCTGCTGCTCCACGGCGGCGGCGGCGACTACACCCTGACCGACAGCGGCCCCGACGCCGAATGGGTCGAACTCGCCGACCTGCACCGCTTCCTGCTGATCGCGCCTAACGGCTACAGTCCGGAGAGCGGCCAGGCCGACGGCGACGACCAGCACTGGAACGACTGCCGCGGGGATATCGAGATCAACCTCTCGACCCAGGACGACATCTTCTTCTTCAACGAACTGCTCGACTGGGCCATCGGCGCCTACCAGATCGACACCCAGCGGGTCTACGTCACCGGCGGCTCCAACGGCGGGATGATGAGCTTCCGCGCCGCCTTCGAGATGGGAGACCGGGTGGCGGCCATCGCCGCGTTCATCGCCAACCTGCCCGCCGGCGACGAGTGCGCGGCCCCGGTCAACATCACGCCGACGGCGATCATCAACGGCGATGCCGAGGAGCTGTACATGCCCTGGGACGGCGGCTGCATCTTCGCCGCGGACTGCTCCCGCGGCCTGGTGGTCTCCGCCGAGGCGACCCGCGACTTCTGGCTGGCCCACAACCGGATCGACGATCCGGATCCGGAGATCACCGAGTTTCCCGACATCATCCCCGGCGACGATTCGACGGTGGTGCGCACGGTCTACGAGGGTGGGCTTCAGGGCAGCACCGTCGCGTTCTACCGGGTGCGCAACGGCGGGCACAACAAGCCGTCGATCGAGCACCCCTACAATCCGCTGGCGCTGCTGCTGGCGGGACTCGGCATTCAGAACCGGGATATGGAGAGCGCCCGGCAAGCCTGGAACTTCCTGTCGGAACACACCCTCGACGGCGCGCCGCCGGCTTCGTCGAACCCCGGCGGCTCGGCCTACCTGCGGATCGACAAGGGCACCGGCGGCGACCTGCTGCTGGACTGGACCTCCGACTGCGGTGCCGGCAACCACTACGGGATCTACCGCGGCGACCTGACTCTGGGCTACGACTCCGCCGCGCCGATCCCGGGCCTGTGCGATCTGCCGGCGACCAGCGCCTCGGTCACCCCGTCGGCGACCGCCGCCGAGTTCTATCTGGTGGTGCCCAACACCGGGACCAGCGAGGGAGACTACGGCAGCGCCTCGAGCGGCAAACGCCCGGCGGCGACGGCGGCTTGCTACCCGCAGAATCAACTGGATAGCTGCGCCGACGGGCTCTGATTCACGCCGATTCCGCCCGGAATCCGGTTCCTCTTGCCTGGGCCTACACGACACGGTATCTAGAGGCTGCTGACTGCGTTGCCGGATGGCGAATCGGTGCGGATTCTCGCCCCTTTTCGCCAGCGGCCGCCCCCCGGAGCCATGAGATGTCGAGACGTTCCCAGCTTTGCCTGATCGCCACCCTGATCCTCTGCGTTGCCGCCGGCCTGGCGCCCGCCGTCGCGCAGCAGGACGACCCGCCCCGCGAGCCGGTGTCCCGCATCGTCGACCGCAGCCTCGGCGAGGAGGAGCAGATCCGCAAACGGCAGGAGTGGTTCTTCTCGACCCGCCGCGCCGGAACCGAATCCGGCGAGGAGATGGCCGAGCTGTGGCGCAACGGCGTCGACATCACCCGGGACGCGCTGCGGCGGCAACAGTTCCGCCGCTCCGCCGGCATCGAATCCGAGGTCAACTTCTGGGTCCCGATGGGGCCGGCTCCCTCGAACTTCGGCGGCTGGGCCTTCGGCACGGTCTCCGGCCGCATCTCCTCCCTGGCCGCCGACTGGGCCAGCGGCACCCTCTACGCCGGCAGCGCCTCGGGCGGCCTGTGGAAGTCGACCAACGACGGCCTCTCCTGGACCAACCTGTTCGACGGCGGCGCCGGCACCCAGACCGTGGGTACCGTCGAGGTCGATCCCAACAACCCTGACGTGATCTGGGCCGGCACCGGCGAGAACGTCACCGGCTGCGAGGGCTACTTCGGCATCGGCCTGCTGCGCAGCGGCGACGGCGGGGTGACCTGGGAAGCGCGCAACGGCAGCGGCGCCGACACCCTGGAAGATCTCTCCTCCTTCGCCAACATCGTGATCGACACCCGCGACTCCGATCACCTGATCACCGGCGGCCGCATGCGCGGCTGCTCGTCGGGCACCGAGCAGAGCGGTGCGCTCTACACCTCGGACGACGGCGGCCTGAGCTGGACCCGGCGGCTGAACAACATGCAGGTCTACGAGATCGTCCAGGATCCGCTGGTGCTCGACACCTACTGGGCCGCGACCAACACCGGCGTCTACAAGTCGGTGGATAACGGCGTGACCTGGCTGGTCCAGACCGCTTCGGGCCTGCCCAACGGCAGCACCGGCCGCACCGAGCTCGCCGTCTCCCCCAGCGACAGCAACGTGGTCTACGCCCTGTTCTCGAGCGGCGGCAGCACCTTCTGGCGCACCACCGACGGCGGCGCCAGCTGGACCCAGATGGCCAGCGGCTCCGACGCCTGCGACGGCCAGTGCTGGTACAACAGCGTCCTGCGGGTGCACCGCACCAACCCGGACATCGTCTACCGCGGCAACGTCCACGTGTTCAAGTCGCTGGACGGCGGCTCGACCTGGACCGACCTCTCCAACAACTGGGGCTCGTCCCAGAAGGTGCACCAGGACACCCACGAGTTCCTGATGGATCCCAACGATCCGGAGAGCTTCTACGTCGGCTGCGACGGTGGCGTGTGGAAGAGTGAGGACGGCGGCGCCAACTTCCTCAACCGCAACGGCGACATGAACGTGACCCAGTTCTACGCCATCGGCGTCGACGCCAACAACACCGACGTGATCTGCGGCGGCGCCCAGGACAACAGTTCCCTTGTGCGCACCACCGGCGACGTCTGGGACCTGCAGGCGGTGACCGGCGACGGTTTCGTCTGCCACGTCAACCCCCAGGATCCGAACTACTCGTACATCACCTCGTACCCCAGCGGCGGCTACCCCAACGTGCTGCGCTCGACCAGCGGCGTGCTGGGCGGGTACGGGGGCATCACCGGTTCCGGCAGCGGCATCCAGAGCGGCGACCGCAGCAACTGGGTCACCCCCTACCTGCTCGACCCGCAAACCCCCTCGACCCTCTACATCGGCACCCACCGGGTCTACCGCTCCGACGATCACGGCGACAGCTGGGATCAGGTCGGCCCCACCGATCTGACCGCGGGATCGGGCAGCCTGCTGTCCCTGGCGATCAACCGCAACTTCCCCGAGGTGCTGTTCTCGGGCAGCGTCAGCGGCCGGGTGTGGCGCACGGTCAACGGCGGCTTCGCCTGGGAGGACATCACCAACGGCCTGCCGGGACGTTCGATCAACGACGTGGCCTCGGACCCGGCCAACCCGGACCGCGCCTTCGCCGTGGTCGGCGGCTTCAACAGCAACCACCTGTGGGAGTGGAACGCCGGCAGCGGCTGGACCGCCCGGGGCAACGATCTGCCCAACGTCCCGGCCAACAGCGTGCTGATGCTGGGCAGCAACGACATCCTGGTCGGCACCGACACCGGCGTGTTCCGCAGCATGGACGGCGGCGTGACCTTCTCTCCGTTCATGAACGGGCTGCCCCAGGGCACCGTGGTCACCGACCTCAAACTGAACATTCCCGAGAGCCTGGTCACCGCCGGCACCTACGGCCGCGGCGCCTGGCAGGTCTCGATCGATCCGGTCGAGCCGATGCTGCTCTACGACTCGATCGAACTGCCGCTGACCGAACTGGACGGCGACGGCGACGGATCG
>CAZBZH010000420.1:0-4469 GCA_964496265.1 uncultured Acidobacteriota bacterium
GGGCTGTCCCGGGCTACCAGCGATGCCATCGATCTGATGGATGCCGCCGGCTACGACCCGATCCTGGTGGAGACCGTCGGCGTCGGCCAGGACGAGATCGAGGTGGTTCGCGCGGCCGATGTGGTCGCGGTCGTGCTGGTTCCGGGCATGGGCGATGACATCCAGGCGATCAAGGCGGGCATCCTGGAGATCGCCGATCTGTTCGTGATCAACAAGGCGGACCGTCCCGGCGCCGACCGGCTGCAGGCGGAGCTGGACTACATGATGTCGCTGATCTCCTCGGACGGGAAGCCGAAGCCGGAGATTCTGCAGACCGTCGCCGTGCGCAATGAAGGGGTCAAGGAACTGCTCGACGGCGTCCTGCGCTTTGCCGAGTCCGCGGCCGGTCGCCGGCTGGAACGGCGGCACGAGCGCGCCCACGCCCGCTTCCTGGCGGTGTTGTCCGAGCGCTTGCTGGCCCATGCGGTGGGCCGGGCATTGCCCGATGGGCAACTGGAGAAGCTCATCGACGACCTGGCCGAGCGGCGCATCGATCCCTACACCGGCGTGGAGCAGGTGATGCAAAAGGTGCTGTCATGATCAAGCGGGTCGATCACATCGCCATCGCCGTCCGCGGGCTGGCCGAGCGTCTCGGCTTCTGGTCCGACGCCATGGGGCTCGAGGTCGGTGGGGTGCACACCGTCGACTCCGAAGGGGTCAAGGTCGCCTTCCTGCCCGCCGACGACACCAAGATCGAGCTGCTCGAACCCCTCGGGGCGGACACCTCCGTCGGCAAGTTCCTCGAAAAGCGGGGAGAGGGGCTGCATCACATCACCTTCGAGGTGTCGGACCTTCCGGTGATGCTCGAGAAGCTGAAGAGCAAGGGGGTCCAGGTCCTCGGCGACATGCGCGTGGGTGCCGAGGGGCACCGGGTCGCGTTCCTCCATCCCCGTTCGGCGGGAGGGGTGCTGGTCGAGCTGGTCGAGGGCGCCGAGGCCGACGAGCCGGTGGACGACGGTCCGATCCGCGCCGGCAGTCCGGTCCTGCTCTACCTGCGCGAGCCCCAGGAAAAGATCTGGGGTGTGTTGCGCCGGCTCGACGCATCGGGCGCGACCATCGAGGGGATCGATCTGGCCTCTTTCGACGACTGGGTGGCCCAGGTCGAACGGCAGGAAGCGAGCGTCGCCGGGCCGTCGATGCTGTTCGTGCCGATGATTCGCGTCGAGAAGATGCTGCTCGACCGCTCCAGTGGTGGGCTTCCGTCGCTGGCCGAACGTTTCTTCCGCCGCACCGGACGCAGCGTTCAACAGGTCATCGCCGAATCCGCGGCCGAGGCGGATGAGTCGTCCGCTTAGTTGTAAAGGGCTGTAAAAGTTCACCGCGGATAAAATGCAGCGCAGGCGAAATTCCTGGTGACCTTTTTGGGCTCCGGCACGTTTAACTAATTGCGAGGGGATGAGTGGCCCCTCCGACGCCTCCGGAGCCAGAAGAACGCCCCTCCTCCTGCTCCGGGGGCGTCTTCTGTTTGGAGCCCGGTCAGTGGCCCCCGGAGATCTTCTCGGCCGCCGGGAGTTCCACCGTTCTGGGGCTCTCCCCGGGACTCACCGACACCTCGGCGAAGCGGGAGCCGGCAAGCGCAACCGCGTTACGTCCGCGGCTCTTGGCCCGATAGAGCGCCTCGTCCGCGGCGCCGAGTAGGTCCGCCAGTTCTTCGGGGCGAATCGAGCGGTAGGTGGCGACTCCGATCGACACGCTGGAACCGATCTCGGCCTCGGCGTAGGGGACGCGAAGGGCCGCCAGGTCCCGGCGCAGCCGCTCGGCATACTGGGCGGCGCCCTTGCGATCGGTTTCCGGAAGCAGCAGGGCCAACTCGTCGCCGCCGAAGCGGCAGGCCACGTCGGCGGCGCGCAGCCGCCCGGCCACCACGCTACCGACCTCCATCAGGTAGGCGTCCCCGGCCAGATGTCCGTGGGTGTCGTTGATGCCCTTGAAGCGGTCGATATCCAGCATCATCAGGGCGAAGTCGCCGCCGTAGCGCCGGGCACGCTCGAACTCGGCGTGGACCCGCTGGAAGAACCCATCCCGCCGGGCGAGTCCGGTCAGGGAGTCGGTACTCGCCGCCTCGAAGTGGCGTGCCCGTTCCAGGGCGACCGCCGCCTGCTGGGCCACGGTGCCCAGGAGCTCCAGCCGCCGGGGGCGAAGCGCCTCGGGACAACGGGTCCAGACGCCGAGTACCCCGGTCATCTCCCGGTCGATCCAGAGGGGAACCGCCAGCGCGCCGCGCAGAGGCGCCGGAAGGTCCCGGCGTTCCCGGGGAGCCCGCGCGGCGAAGATCGAGCGGGCCAGGGACTCGACCGCGGCAGGAGGCGGGTCGCCCAGAGCGGCCGCGGTTTGCAGATCCCCCGAGGGTTCGGAGGTCAGGATCAGCGCGGCGGCGTCGGCATCGGTGAGCTGCTGGGCAGCTTCCACGGCCAGACGGGCCAGCACGTCGGGATCCCTGGCGGCGGCCAGGTCCTGACCCAGGGCATGGAGGGAGGCCAGCTGATGGCTACGGGCGACCAGCCGGCTGCGAACCTGGTGGAACTCCTTCCGGGTGTGGTGCAGGTGGGCCACCCCGACGGCGGTGGCCATGGCGATCGCCGCCGCGGCGAGGACCAGCAGTGCCGGGGGAAAGCCCGCCTCGGCCGGGCCGCTGAGCAGACCGATCCGATGAGCGATGAAGCCCAACCCGACGGCCGCGAGGCCCGCGACCATGGCCGCGAACATGCGCCGATTCTCGCGACGCATATGCGTGTCCGAGAGTTCTTTAGGGGTGTCCTTTTGCACGTCCATAGCGAAGCTACGGGCGACCTATCGAGATTCAATGCGTAACAGACAGAAAAACGGCGCAACGGCGCCGGAAAACCCGGACGATCGCGGAAAGCCCGGGCGCCTTGACAGTCTTTGCAGCCGGTGTCGATAATCCCAGGCCGCCTCGTCATGGACGCTCTATCGCGTTTCGTGGGCTCGCGGCGGCTGCTCGCGAGGACCCCTTAGATGAACCGTACCCTCTTGCTCCTTGTCGTCGTCACCCTCGCCGCCACCGGATCGGTGTTCGCACAGGCGGTGGATCGGGACCAGCTCCCGGCTCTTCCCGAACCGGCCGGAGGTGTGCTCGACCGCCCCTCCCAGGCCGCCTTCGACGGATGGCCGCCGCAGCAACTGCGGGAGCGGGCCTACTGGTTGCCCTGGGGCGTGCACGGGTTCAACACCGCGACCCTGTTCAACCGGCCGGTCCTCTTCGTCATGGCCGTGCGCTGGAACCGGGGATCCCAGCGGATGATGGACGAGGTCATGGCCGACCCCCGGATCCGGGCGTTGGTCAACGAGGGCTTCGTCAGCGTGATCGTCAATCCGGACCGCCGGCCGGACGTCAAGGAGCGCTACCAGACCGGCGGCCTGCCGGTGATCGCGGTGCTGCTGCCCGACGGCCGTCCGATGCTGAGTCAGGCCAACGATCTCGGTGTCGCCGAGCCGATCGTCATCGGTGCGGTGAGCGTCGATGAGATGGAGTTCCTGCTCGGAGAAGCCGGGGTCTACTGGGATCGCTGGGCCGGTCTGCTGCGCGAGGTCGCGGGGGAGTGGTTCGAGCGGGAAGGGGGAGACCCTCCGCCCGCCGGCGAACCGAATCTCGAAGCCTCGGATAATCTGAGCCGCTGGCTGCTCGGCAGTGCCGACAACCAGGGGGGCGGGTTCGGCCTCGCGCCGAAATTCGTGCTGCCCGGTTTCTACGAGTACGCGGCGCTCCGCAGCGCCCGGCTCGCGCCCGCGCTGCAATCCCACGCCCGGCTGAGCCTGCGCAAGATGTGCGCCTCTCCGCTGTTCGACGAACGGGACGGGGGCTTCCACCGGCTGGCCGGCGCGCCGGAGTGGAAGAGCATCGAGCACGAGAAGATGCTCGAGCCCAACGCCCACATGATGCGGGACCTGGTCTTCGCCCTGCGGGCCGAGGCGGATCCGGCTCTGCGCCGCAGCCTCGCCCGCACCGCCGGCTTCCTGGTCGACGTGTTGAGACGGCCCGACGGCACCTTCTCGATCGGTCAGTGGGCCGACATGGGGAGCGAAGACGGCGGCGGCTACTGGCGGGGCGAAGGGGAGGCACCCCAACTCGAGCCTCTGGCGCTCTCCGGATCCAACGCCCTGGCGGGAGCGGCGCTGATGCGGGCCGGGGAGTTGCTCGGAGAGGATGCCTGGGTCGCGGCGGGCCGCACGGCGATCGACGCGATGTTGGAGCAGGCGTACCAGCCGGCCCTCGGCGTGCAGCACGTGCTCGAGCCGCGCAAGGACTCGATGCGCTTCCTGGTGGCCCAGGCCGATACCGCCCTGGGGCTGGTCGATGCCTACCAGGTGTCCGGCGAGGCCCGCTATCTGGAGGCGGCCGAGGATATCGCCCGCTTCGCCCTGAACAACCTCTCCGACGATGCCTCGGGATTGCTCCACGATCGCATCCG
>CAZBZH010000421.1:0-4460 GCA_964496265.1 uncultured Acidobacteriota bacterium
TGGTCAATAGAAAATTCGAGAGCATCCACCATCTCAGGTAAAGATTGTTCGAGGTGCCCCCGCCGAAGACCAGCACATCCTGGGAGAGATCCCAGTAGGAGACCGACGAGTCCACCCGCACGTGGCGGTTGAACGGGTACTGCACGAACGCCTGGAACCCGGTGGTGCGCTGGACCTGATCCTGGTCGGTGGCGAAACCGCCGACGGTGGTGCGGACGAAGAAGTCGCGCTGGTCGAAGACGCCGCCGCCCCAGTTGGCCCGGCCTCTGAGGTTGATGTACTGGGCGGAGATGTTGGAGAAGCTGGCGACGCTCTGGCCGATGATCTGGATGCGTTGATCACCCAGTAGGTCGGTGAACTCGACCGCGGCGTTGCTGAGGAAGGTGCCGTCGTCGGCCACGCCCAGGGCGATGTCGGGGATGTTGATATCCCAGCGCGCCTTGTAGTCTTCTTTCTGGTTCTCGTCGACGGTGAGCCGCATCGGCGGTTCGAAGGGCTGCACCTCGATCGGGTTGGCCAGCCGCTCTTCGGGCTCGATCACCGCCTCGGGTTCCGCCAGTGCCATGCGGTACAGCCGGAACTGGCCGCGGTTGTAGGCGGCGAAGGCAATGAAGCGGGTGTCGTCCCGCTCGGCGAGCTCGATCGGCGCGAAGCAGCCGCCGACCACGTCGGTGTACTGCCGCACCTGACCGGTGCCGATGTCCAGCGAGTAGATGTTGAACACGCCGTAGTCGTTGCGGTCGGAGCTGAAGTAGATCTGGGACTCATCCGACGAGTAGGCCGGCTGCAGATCGCTCGAGGGCCCGAAGGTCAACTGCCGCTTACGCGACGAGTCGTTGTAGTCGACCGAAAAGATCTTCCAGTGTTGGCCGATGCGGCGGTTGTAGAGCAGCGAGTTGCCGTCGGAGGAGTAGGCCGGGTTCGAGTCGTAGAACACGTCCTGGGTCAGATTGCGGATGTCCCCGCTCTCGAGGTTGATCTCGAAGATGTCGACGACCCCTTCCAGGTTGCCCTCGAAGGCGACCCGGGTGCCGTCGGGAGAGAAGGCGGGGCTCGCGGTCTGGGCGATGTTCGCCAGTTCGAGATTGTGGACCATCTTGCCCGACAGGGCGTTGAACACCAGCAGGCGCCGGCGCCCCTCCCTGCGGGCGAACACCGCGACCAGATCGTCGACCGGTGACCAGGACAGGTCGCGCTTTCCGTCGAAGGATTCGCTGACCAGGTTCTGGTACTTGTTGGTCCAGCCCTTGGTCAGGTTCTTGACCTGCTGGCCGTCATCGGCCGAGAGCACGACCAGGTCGATCTCCTGGCGTGGCGCCGAGAGGGCCGCGATCAACTCGCCCGACGGCGAGATCGCGGGCGAGAAGGTGTAGACGCCGCGAACGCCGATCTCCGTGCCGTAGTCGTCGGGAGACTTCTTTTCCAGCAGCACCGGGAAGTAGCGGCGGCGCAGGAAGCGGTTGAAGCGGCGGTTGAACTCGTCGATGTCGTAGCCGAAGGCCTCCTCGACCGCCTTGCCGATGTTGTTGGTCAACAGCACCCGGCGGAACTCGAAGATGAAGGTGCGCACACCCTCGAGGCCGTGTTCCTGCTCGATGTAGTCAAAGATCGCGTGGCCGTAGCGATAGGTCAGGAAGGACAACACGTTGAGCGCCTGGATCGGCGGCAGGATGTTGTTGACCACCGCATCGCGAATCGCCATGCGGTCGATGTTGTTCTCGTCGTCGGCCAGGTAGGAGGCCATGCCTTCCATCAACCAGGTCGGCGGGTTGGAGCGCAGCGCGCGGCCCAGGTTGCCCTCGAAGAACATCGAGTACTGGAAGATGTGCACGAGTTCGTGGGCCAACAGGGCGTAGAGCTGATCCGGCGGCAGGTCGATCGGCACGACCATGCGGTTCTGCACCGGCTCGGCGAAGGCGCCGACCGCTTCGGGCAGCTCCTGCAGCACGATGTTGGTCTGTTCGAAGTCGGCGTGAGTCTGGTATAGGATCAGCGGGATCCGGTAGCGCAACTCATGGTCGAGATCCTTGCTGATCTTGACGTAGGCGCTCTCGACGTAGGACACCACCTCGGGCAGCGATTCTTCCATCGTGCCGTAGTAGTGAACGTCGAAGTGGGGAGACCGGTAGACCTTCCAGTCGAAGGTGTCGTAGGCGATCTTGTTCTTGCCGAACTGCGCGGCCGCCGGGGTCATGCACAACCCCACGACCACGAGCACCGCCCACAGGCGGGTTAGACGTCCCATCGCAAGCTCCTCCCGGCCTTCGCCGAATCCCCTCGTTCTACCCGGTCTCAGTCGCGGCCCTCGATCTCGTCGCCGTTACCCCTCGGCGACAGGCCGCCCCTTAACTCTCGCGGCCATTCGACCGCCCAGCCTGGGCGGCCAGGAGGCCGCCCTTACTGCTTGAAGATGAAGCGGCTGTCCTGGCGCGTACGCGGGGACACCACCGACATCACCTCCCGGGAGATCAACTCCACCAGATCATGGAAGGCCGTCAACGCATCGTTGGCCGTCCCCTGGTAGACGACGCCACGGCGCAGTTTGTCTCGAAAGACCAGCTGGCCGGTAGCCCCGTCGAAGAACAGCAGGTCCATCGAATAGACGAACTGCTCTCGCTCGACGAACTGGGTCCGCCGTACTTTCTGGCCCGTCACCGGGCTGACCACGTCCACGTCCTCGAACCCGGAGGCGTCCCGGTTCGTGTAGCGGACAAGGCCGGAAACAATCAGGTCCGCCCCGTATTCCTTCCCCAGGTACCTCCAGAACTGGTTGTTCCGGATCATGTCCTCGAGGCTCTGCTCGGGAATCGCCGGGGCGGGAGCCACGTCCAGCGACTCCAGCGTGCTGCGGCGCCCGAAGGCGGAGCGGAGGTAGCGGGTGATCTCCCGGTTGGAATCGAGGAGATCGTCGTCCTCGGTGCGAAAGCTGGCTACCAGGATGGTCTTGTACGGGTCGATGTTGAGCCGGGCGGGCAGGCTGAAGCTCGCCGCCACCCTGCGTACCCGCTCTTTCTTCTTTGGTTTCTTACGCTTACGAGGATCGAGCTCCGGCGGCAGGGCCTCGAGTTCCGGCGCCTCGGTGACCTCGGGGGGATCCTCGGCGTCGTTGGCCTCCTGCTCGGCTTCCTCGACTTCGCGGCGGACCCGCTCGAAACGCTCAAACCGGAAGACGTTCTCGGAGATCCGCTCGTTGCCGCCGGACATCGCCAGGGCGGTCTCGTACAGATCCCGGGCCTTGTCGTTGTCGCCGAGGACTTCGGCCGCAACGGCCAAGTTGTTGATTACGCGGAAGTTGTCTTCGCCTTCCAGCCGCTGGGCTTTCTCCCAGCGGAACTGGGCTTCACGCCAGTTTCCGGCCTCGGCCATCTCGGCGGCGAACTCGAGGGTTCGGCGGAGTTCGGCCTTGGCCCAGGTGGGCGTGGACGCGGGGCCGAGGCTCAACGCCGCGAGAACGATCGCTCCGCTCAGAGCGATTGCAACGCGGGAGGGGGAGCGAACCATCCTGGCGAACCTCGGCTGGCCTGCAAGTGTTAACCCGTTGCTTCGTTTCATGTTGAGGCCTTTCATAATACACTCTTCCATCATGCGGGGCCGATCCGTCAACACTCTCTCGCGGCCTCTGCGTGCCAGGCTCAGCGCTCCGGGCTCCAAGAGCGTGACCCACCGCGCCCTGGTGGCTGCGGCCCTGGCGCGCGGACCCAGCCGTATCCACAACCCCCTGATCGCCGACGACAGCCGCATCACGCTGGATGGGCTGGCAGCCATGGGGATCCCCGTCGACCGCAGCGACGACCGGGTCTGGACCGTCGAGGGGCTCGGCGGCCGGGTTCCCGGCGGCGGAAAGATCGATCTGGAGTTCTCCGGGACATCGCTGCGCTTCCTTCTGTGTGTGGCCGCTCTGGGCGGTGACCCTTCGGCCCTGGACGGCGCGCCCCGGCTGCGGGAACGCCCGATCGGCGCGCTGGTGGGTCCCTTGAGGTCCCTCGGGGCACGGATTGAAGCTAGTTCCGGCGGAGACGGTTTGCCCGCCACGGCGGGCGGGTCGCCGCTTCGCGGGGGCGAGGTCGAGGTCGACGCGTCGGCCAGTAGCCAGTTCGCCAGCGGGCTGATGTTGATCGGAGCCCGTTTGCCCGGGGGACTCAGCGTGCGGCTGGGGCCCGATCCGGTCTCGCTGCCCTACATCGAGGTCACCGCCGAGGTGCTCGAGGCCTTCGGCGTCGGCGTCGGCCGTCCCGAGCCCCACGCCTTCCGGCTGGAGGCGTGCGACTACCCCGGGCGGGAGTTCCGTGTCGAGGGGGACTACTCATCGGCCTCGTACTTCCTCGCCGCACCGGCGATCGCCGGTGGCCGGGTTCGCGTGGAGAACCTGCGGGAAGACAGCCGCCAGGCGGACGCGCGCATGTTGACGATCCTCGCCGACCTCGGCTGCCGGGTCGAACGGGACGGAGATGGGGTGACCG
>CAZBZH010000422.1:0-2754 GCA_964496265.1 uncultured Acidobacteriota bacterium
CAAGCCCGCGGGTTATCGCCGCCACGCTCAGACCAACGTGGAGCTTTGCGACGCCGGCGAGTCCATCGTCGGAGAGGCGCCGATCAACGGCTCGGAGTTTGCGGAGCACTGCATTGCCGCGGCGCTGGCGGTCGGCGACCCGGCCAAGTGGTTGTGGTGGACCGAGGTGCTGGAAGAGAGCGGCGCCCGGGAACGCCGCAAGATCGCCGATCACATCTTCCGCAACGCGCATCCCCAATGCCGCGATCAGCCCTTCCGCTTCGCCGTGTTCCGCGGGCGCGGCCGGGATCCCGGTCCGATCGAGTACTGCGCCTTCCAGGCGCTGACCGCGATGCAGTGCCCGGACCGGGCGCTCCAGGCGGTCTGCGGTTACGACGAACGGGGTTGCGAACTTCCGGAACCGGGGGACGTGCCCTGGGATCTGGCGGCCCGGGCCCGCAGCCGGGCGGCGACCGCCTCCTGTTTTCTCGACTGATGCCGGGTGATGGCCGTGTGTTGGATCAGTCCTTTGATTGCGATGACCGAACGATGAGGTGCCGGCCGTGAACGTGATGCTCGAAATCGACGGAAAGATGCATCGGGTGGAACTGTCCGACGAGTCGCCGCTGCTCGACGTGGGACGGCTGCCCCAGAACCACATCACCTTGCAGGAGCCGAGCAGCATCTCGGGCCGCCATCTGACCATTCGCTGGTCCGACGGCTGGTGGGTCCAGGACAGCTCGACCAACGGGACCCGGGTCAACGGCAGCTGGTTCCGCGGCAGCGCCGTGGCGCTGGACGTCGACTCGGTCCTCGAGGTCGAGGGGCACGTGCTGATCGTCCACGATCTGCCGGTGCCGGTCTCCGAGGCGACCGACCGGGCGCGCTCGCTGTTGCTGCTGGCGCTCAACGACGGCATCGTCAAGCTCCACGCCGGCCAGGGAGAGGTGATCGCCTCGATCCCGCCCCAGCAGTACAAGCTGCTGCGGGAACTGGTGATGCGATGGCGAGGCCTGGAGTTCGGCTCCGTTGACCGGGAGCAGGAGTTCGCCCTGCTCGGTTCCCTCGAGGCGGGCGCCGACCCCAACGTGCGGCTGCACCAGTGCCGTTGCCGGCTGCGTAAGTGGTGGCGGGAGTTGCGCAAGACCGAGCCCCGGGCTCTTCAGGGCCTGCCCCGGGATCTGCTCGAGGTCCAGGCCGGTGGTGTACGCCTGACCCTCGAGGCGGCGGCGGTGGATGTGGAGAGCTACGAACTGGAGCGGCCTCAGCAAGGCTAGTCCGGGCCGGGGCCTCGGTTAGACTGGAATCTCAGGGGGTCCCATGAGATTCGATCGGTCACCCGTCTTTCTGTTCCTCGCCCTGTCGTTCGGCTGCTGCATGGCCATGTCCGCGGCCGCTGCCGACTGGGAAGCCTTCGATCGCTACGTGGCCGCCGCCGCCGAGGAATGGCGGGTTCCCGGCCTGGCCATCGCCGTCGTCCAGGACGGCGAGCTGGTGTTCGAGGGGGGCTACGGGACGACCCGCCTCGAGGCGGGCAACCCGGTCGACCCGGACACGTTGTTCTCGATCGGATCGACGACCAAGGCGATGACCGCGGCGGCGATCGGCATGTTGGTCGACGAGGGCAAGCTCGCCTGGGAAGACCCGGTGACGAAGCACATGCCCGGCTTCCGTCTCGCCGACCCCACCGCCACGGCCCAGCTCCGGGTGCGGGATCTATTGACCCACAACGCCGGCCTGCCCAACACCGACCTACTCTGGTACCAGCAGGACAACGATCTCGACGAGATCCTGCGGCGGCTACGATTCGTCGAGCTGCAGACCCCGATGTACGCCCGCTTCGAGTACCAGAACGTGATGTACGCGGCGGCGGGAAAGCTGACCGAGGTGGTCTCGAGGCAATCCTGGGTCGAGTTCATCGAGAGCCGAATCTTCGCGCCTCTCGGGATGTCCCGCTCGGTGGCCAGTCTGGCGCGCAGTGAACTGCGCGACAACGTCGCCTCGCCTCACTACGTGATCGACGACCGGGTCACGGTAATCGAGAACGCCACCGTCGATGCGGTCGCCGCGGCGGGCTCGGTCTGGTCCAGCGTGCGGGAGATGAGCCGCTGGTCCCGCTTCCTGCTCGACGGATGCGTCACCGCCGGGGGGCAGCGCCTGCTCGCCGAGGCGACCTGCGAGGAACTGTTCCGGCCACGGACGCTGATTCACGAGGAGGTCTACCCCGCGATGCGGCTCTACCCCCATCGCTGGCTCAGCTACAGCCTCGGCTGGTTCCAGACCGACTACAACGGTCGCGTGCTGGACATGCACACCGGGTCGATCGACGGCCTGGTGGCGATCCATGGCCTGGTGCGCGCCGAGAAACTGGGTGTGGTGTTGTTGGCCAACCTGGACCACGCCGAGGTGCGCCACGCCCTGATGTACCAGGCGCTCGATTTCCTCGATCCGTCGATCCCGGCCGACAGTCGCCGGGACTGGAACCGTGACGTCAAGCAGCTGTTCGACGAGCTGCGCCGGGAAGGGGCGGCCCGGGCGGAACAGGCTCAGCGAGAGTTGCGGGCGGACCCGCGTCCCGCACGTGCTCCCGATGCTTACGTCGGGACCTACGTCGACGAGATCTTCGGTGGGGTGACGGTCTCCCTGGACGAACAGCGCCTGCGCCTGAAATTCGGCCGCATGGCCTGCACCCTGGAGCCCTCCGGCGGCGACAGCGCCCGCTGCGCCCTGGACTCCCGTTGGCGCGGCGAGTCGACGGTGATCTTCGTCCCCGGT
>CAZBZH010000422.1:2854-4440 GCA_964496265.1 uncultured Acidobacteriota bacterium
CCGTGGTCCTCGAGCCAGTGTTCGAGGGTGGGGAACATGCCGCGGACGTGCCGCTCGGCAACCAGCCGTTCTTCCCGACCTCCCAGCCGGCTCTCGAACAGCGGATGGCTGCCTTCGGGAAAGCTCACGATGGTGAATTCCTTCCCATGCTCCGCCTTGACCCGTTCCAGCACTTCGATGGCCAGTCGCGATGGGTTGATCCGGTCGTTGAGGCCGTAGAGCCAGAGCCCGGGGCAGCGCTGGGCGGCGAAGTCGTCGCTCCAGTCGTGATCTTCCGCCGTTCTCGCGCGCACCTTTTCCAGCGCCCGTTCGATCGGCATCAGCGAGGCGTCGGAGCGCAACTCGTCGGTCAGTTCGCTGAAGTAGATCTCCTGGCTGAGCGGTGTCGCGCCGCCGGCCAGGGAAACCGTGAAGGAGCAATCGGTCTGTGAGGCGGCGACCGGCATGACCCACCCCGCCTGACTGACGCCGATCAAGCCTACCGGCGCGTCGACGATCCGCGGATGTTTGCGCAACGCGTTCATCGCCGAGGCCACGTCGGCTCCCCGGCGGCGCAGGAAGCTCTCGGTGAAGGTCGAACCGTCGGGCATGGCGTAGCGCCCCTCGGACTCGCCGACGCCGCGCTTGTCGAAGGACAGCAGCGCAAAACCGAGATCGGCCAGGTAGCGCGGGAAGAACATCGATTCGTGCCGGGGCGTCTTGCCCGAACCGTGGACCCAGACGACTCCGGGGTGGGGCCCGGGGCCCGGCGGCAGGGTCAAGGTGCCGTGCAGGGTGATGCCGTCATGTCGGCTCTCGAACATGAACGGCTCCTGCTGCGGGACCGGTCGCCGGGTCGCCGTCTGGACCGCCTCGCCCTGGCGCTGGATCTTCAACGTGTCGTCGGAGAACTCCAGGCTCCATTGTCTGGGATACGCGACGATCAGGCGGGGCCCGGCGCTCCAGCGCCCGGCGCCCATGGGGTAGAGCATGCGGGTGGTGCCGTCGGGGATGTGCAGCATCATCGGCACCGGTCCGACCTGGCCGATCAGGATCCGCCGCTCGTCGTCGAGCTCGTAGACCGCCTGGACCGCGGCGACTTCCTCTGGATCCAGCGATGCGACCCGCACCATGCGCAGGGTCTGGGTGTCTCCGTCGATGCGGCAGGTGCCGTCGACGCTGGCCGCCTCGTAGGCCCCCGTGCAGTGGACCTTGCGGCCGCCGTAATCCAGGGTCAGCCGCAGCTCCGCTCCACGAAACCGGCCCTCGATCTCAATCGAGGGATCGGCCAGCCCTCTTTGCTCGGGCCCGGTCAGGTAGGCTCCCTCGCCGGCAATACCGTCTCCCTCGGGCCTGAGGGTCATCTGCAGCAGGTTCCAGTGCAGCCGGTCCCCTTCCATGTGGCCGAAGCCGCCCCACCAGTCGCCGAAGTCGAACTCCGGAGGGGGCCCCGCCGGCGCGGGGGCGCAAGCGGTGGCGCTTACCGAGAGCAGAACCAGGGTCAGGATCGGGCCGATCGTCCGAGTCATCGTCACCTCCGTGGCCCGGAGCATGGCGGCACGGAGGGCGGCGCGCCTGACGAGGGCCTGACAAAAAGGTGAATCGGC
>CAZBZH010000423.1:0-4437 GCA_964496265.1 uncultured Acidobacteriota bacterium
GGCGAAAGCAGCAGCACGACTCCGAGGGTCGCCAACGCCTGCCGCTCCGGATCCCGCCCGCGCCAGGCGATCAGCAGCGCCATACCGCCGGCGGCCCCGGCAACCAGGATGCGGGCCACCTCCCGGGGCCAGACGTAGGGGTAGAGCGCATCCCAGAACGAACCGCCGAAGGTCGACTTCAGTCCGCCGATGACCTGCTTCAGCGGAGTCGACGGATCGAACTGGCGAAGCAGCCCCTCGAGCCCGGCGTAGACGAACGCGTTGTGCTCCCAGCGTTCGCCGTAGGCGAACAGCCCGGCGCCGACGGCGGGGCCGGTCAGCGCGTAGGGCAACAGCAACGCGGTGAACACCAGGACGAAGACCCCCAGCGCCTGCAGCGCGCCCCGGCGTCCGACCTGGCGCAGCCGGTGGGCCAGCACCATCGGCAACAGGATCAAAGGCATCAACTTGGCCTGGACCGCCCCGGCCAGCGCCCCGCCGGCGGCGATGCCGTGTTCGCGTCGCAGGAAGGTCAGCGCCCCCAGTACCAGCAGCGTGCCCAACGGCTCGATGTGCCCGCTCCCGGCGGTCTCCAGGATCGCCAGGGGCGACCAGGCGTAGAGCACGACCCGGGGGCGAGGGAATCCCCGCACGTCCAGCAGGTGCAGCAGCAACAGGCAGACCCCGAAGTCCAGCAGGCCGACCGACACCTTGAGCAGGGTCGGGCCCGAACCGAGAAAGGCCAGCACCAGGAAGAACATCTCGGCCAGAGGCGGGTAGATCGTACGCAGTTCCGGGTGATTGATGCGCGCCCAGTCCTCATCCCGCAGCTCGGTCAGTTCCTCGTCCAGGGGCGCGTGGGCAAAGGGGTGGATCCCGGCCTCCTGGACCCGCCCGTCCCAGAGGAACCGGTAGAGGTCGTCGGAGAGCATCGGGTCGCCCCAAGCGGCAAGGAGGCGAAAGACGAGGCCCGCGATCAGGGCTATCCTGAGAGGGTGCCGGCCGCCCTTGCGGCAGAGCCACCAGGCGGCCGCCATGCCGCCGGTGAGGCCGGCATACGCCCCCAGGAACGCCGGCATCTCGTCGCGGAGATCTCCCGCCAGGGCCAGTCCGAGATAAGAGATCCCGGACAGAATGGCGAGGGCTAGAATAAATCCGCTACCGTGGCGGTTTGTATCGGCGGAGGCCACGCGTGGCATTGTAGAGGTACGTCCGGCACCTTCACAGGGGCCGATGAGGGGTGGCAGAGCTCGTGGATCCTGTTTTTCGCTGGCTGATCGTGGGCGCGTACTTCGCGATTCTGCTCGCGCTCAGCGCCTACGGTGCCCATCGCTGGTACCTGATCTGGCTCTATGCCCGGCACCGGCGCCGGGACTGTACCCCCGCCCGGATGTTCGACGAGCTGCCGCTGCTGACCGTCCAGCTGCCGCTGTTCAACGAGATGTACGTGGCGCCGCGGTTGATCGACGCCGTCTGCAACCTGGACTACCCCCGGGACCGGCTGGAGATCCAGGTCCTCGACGACTCCACCGACGAGACCACGGCGATCTGCCGGGAGATCGTCGAGCGCAAGCGCGCCGAAGGCATCGACATCAAGCTGATCCACCGCACCGACCGCACCGGCTTCAAGGCCGGGGCGCTGGAGGCCGGGCAGCAGGTCGCCCGGGGCGAGTTCATCGCCATCTTCGACGCGGACTTCGTGCCTCCCGCCGATTTCGCCAGGCGGCTGATCCATCACTTCACCGACGACCGGGTCGGCATGGTCCAGGCCCGTTGGGGGCACCTCAACCCCAACTACTCGGCGCTGACCCGGGTGCAGTCGATGCTGCTCGACGGCCACTTCGTGATCGAACACACCGCGCGCAACCATTCGGGCCGCTTCTTCAACTTCAACGGCACCGCCGGCATCTGGCGCAAGACCACCGTGGCCGACGCCGGGGGCTGGCAGCACGACACCCTGACCGAAGATCTCGACCTCTCCTACCGGGCGCAGATGAGGGGCTGGAAGTTCGTCTACCTGCCCGACGAGGTCACTCCCGCGGAGCTGCCCGTCGAGGTCAGCGCGTTCAAGACCCAACAGCACCGCTGGGCCAAGGGCTCGATCCAGACCGCCCGCAAGCTGCTGCCCAGACTACTGCGTAGCGATCTGCCGTTCATGGTCAAGACCGAGGCGGTGATGCACCTGACCGCCAACATCGGCTACGTGCTGATGGTGGCGCTGGCGATCCTGGTGGTGCCCTCGGTCTGGCTCCGCGGCAGCCAGGCGGCCTGGCAGGTGCTGTTCATCGATCTGCCGATCTTCACCCTCTCATCGCTGTCGGTGGCCGGGTTCTACATCGTGGCCCAGCGGGAGGCCCTCGGCTCCTGGAAGGGCATCGCCCGCTGGATTCCGTTCCTGATGGCCATCGGCATCGGGCTCTCGGTCAACAACGCCAAGGCGGTGCTGCAGGCGCTGGTCGGCCACGAGTCCCCCTTCCGCCGCACCCCCAAGTACAACCTCAACCGGGGCGAGGGCATCTCGACCCGCAAGTACCGCGGGGGCCTGAGCCTGGACACCTGGATCGAGCTGGCGCTGACCGTCTATTTCACCATCGGGCTGTCGGCGGTGATCGCCTCGGGGTTGTGGGGCGCCGTGCCGTTCCTGATGCTGTTCCAGATCGGCTACGGCTACACCGCGCTGATGACCATCGTGCAGAGCGGCCAGCGGGGCGCCGCGGCGGCAACGGCGACCAAGTAGACTCTCTCCCATGAACATCCCGGCAACGACGTTCGGGCCGCCTCGGGTGACGACGGTCTGCGCCATCCTGTGCGTGGCGCTGCTCGCTGGGTCGTCTTTCGGTGCCGAGGCCGCTGCCGAGTCGGCTGCGCCCGGTCTGGGGCGACAGGCCCAGAAGAGCCTCGAACGCCGGCTCATCGACGCCCCCGACGGAGTGTTCGGTCCCAGAGCCTGGAAACGAATCGCCCGCGCGATCGGCGATGCCCGGGTGCTCTACCTCGGTGAGCCCAACCATGGCTCCCGGGAGATTTTCCTCGCGCGCAACGCGCTCATCCGGGAGATGCACCGGCGCCTCGGATTCGACGTGATCCTGCTGGAGGCGGGGATCGGAGAAGTGGCGGCGGCCCGGATGGGGGTTGACGCGCTAGACCCCTCCAACGGCTTCGTCGCAGCCCTGAATGGGGCGATGTTCGGCGGATGGCGCACCGAGGAAATGCGAAATCTGTTCAGCTTCGCCCTGGAGCAGAACATCGATCTTGCCGGCTACGACGTTCAGAAAACCGGAGGCGGCTTCCGCTTCTGGCTCGACGGATTCCACGAGGCGTACGGAGGCACCGAATCCGCCGGCAGCGCACTGGAAGAACGCTTCGACCGCGTCCAACGCAAGCTTCGCGATCGACAGGTGGCCATCGAGATCTTCGCCGATGACGCCCAAGCCCTGATCCGCGAGTACGACACGCTCGCGGACTATCTCGCCGGGATGCATCGGGATCATCCGCGACACCGGGTGGAACAACGCACTGCCTGGCACTGGAAGCTGATCGTCCGCACCCTGCAGAACCGCGCTGCTTTCCTGCGCTACATGCTCGACTTCCGCCGGGACAGCGACTGGAACAAGCGCTGGGCCGCCCGCGACCGGATGATGGCGGAGAACATCGCCTGGCTGGCCGAACACTTATACTCCGGCCGGAAGATCATCGTGATCGGTCACAACTTCCACGTCGCCCGGCACAACGAACGGGAAGAGGTCATGGGAGAATACCTGGAAGAGCTGCTCGACCGCCCCTCCTACGTCCTCGGCGCTTTCTCCGGGCGGGGCGAGTTCGCCGACAACTCCGGGAGGCCGGAGCCGCTAAGCCCGCCGGATCCCGAGCGGCTCGACATCAAGCACGTGATCCTGGGGATGCGCGCCCCGCTGGGCTTCCTCGACTTTCCACGGCAAACGCGCAGACGCTTTGGCTGGCTGGACCGGGATATCGCGGTGCACGACACCTTCATCGACCTGTCCCGCGGAGACTCGATGAAGCTGCGACAACACTTCGACGGCCTGCTGCTGATCAAGGACTCGTCGCTCCCCCGGCGCTGAGTCCGCAAATGCGGACTCGAAGCGGAGCCGGTTCGAGAGTTACTCGCCCGTTCCCAGACCACGCACCTCGTCGTCGAGGCCGGTCATCTCCCAGCGCCCAAGCGCGATCGGGATGCTGTCAACCCGGTTCAAGTAGTCGAAGAAGTCCTTGAGGCTGAACGCCTCCCCTTGCTCCTCGATCAGCTTGGCGTAGTCCGCCAGGGTCCGCTCGAGCAGATACTTGCCGGTGATGTAGCTGGTGCCGTAGCCGGGCTGACGCAAGTACAGGTGCTGCTCGAAGATCAGCAGCTCCTTCTCGGTCTTCATCCAGCCCCGGGGCGTCCATTCCATGTGGATGGTCCCCGCTTCTTCCATGCTCATCATGTTCGCATGGGCG
>CAZBZH010000424.1:0-4431 GCA_964496265.1 uncultured Acidobacteriota bacterium
CCGTCGCTGATCCCCAAGAGGCGCTCATGAGCGAGCATCTGGACCCCGCGACCCTCGAGGGTTTCGACGAGCTGGCCGGCGAGGCCCGCCGCCGTGCCGTCGAGCATCTGCGCGAATGTGCGATCTGCCGGGCTGAACTGGCGGCGATCGATCCCACGGCGCTGTTCTCCCTGCTCTCGCTGCAGCCGATCCCCGAGGAGGTCCTCGACCAGGTCTCGGTGGGGGTGTCCCGGGAGATCGCGGCGGAGCGGCCGGCCGGCCGGCAGCCCATGCGCTGGCTCGGCTGGGCCGGGGTGGCGGCCGCGGCGTTGATCGTCGGCGTGCTGGCGCTGCGGGGTGTGGGCACTCCGGGCACCGATCCCGGCGAGCCGGAGTTCCTTCCGCCGATCGCGGTCATGGAAGAAGAACGTCTGGAAGTCCTGGATCCGGGCGAAGGGGTGGAGGTCGTCGATCTGACCGTCGGCGACAGCCAGCTCGTAATGGTTTTCGATAAGGGGCTCGAGCTATGACCCGCAGTAGACGCATCGTCCTCGTGACCGCGGCCTGGCTGTGCGCCGCGGCGTTTCTCGTTCCCGCAGCCGCCCTGGCCGAGGAGGCCGGCGAGCTCAAGGTCAAGGCCTTCAAGGTCCAGCACCGCTCGCTGATGGAAGCGGCGGAGCTGGCCGAAGCGGTGCTCTCCGACGAGGGTTCCCTGCGCATTCGTCCCAAGATCAAGACCCTGGTGGTCGAGGATTACGAAAACGTACTGGGCAAGGTCCAGAGCCTGATCGGGGACTTCGACATCCCGCCGCGCAACGTGCAGTTGACGTTGAACCTGATCGTCGGTACCGATGAAAGAGCGGAGCAGGCCGGAAAGCTGGCGCCGCTCCTGCCTCCCGACGTGGCCCAGGAAGTCGTCGACGTGGTCGAGCGCCTGCGGAAGATCACCAAGTGGTCCAAGTACGAGGTGCTGGGCAGCCGTTCGGTCCAGGGTGTCGAGGGGGGCGAGACCATCGCCCAGCTCTCCGACGACTACCGGGTGGTGATGGAGATCGACTCGGTCGACGAGGAACGCAAGAAGGTCATGATCAAACGCTTCGCCCTGCAGAAGGTTCGTTACGCCGCCCAGGGGCAGCGCTACGAGGACATCTTCGTGTCCTCGGTGCTGACGCCCCTCGACCGGCTGAACCAGCTGGGCGTGGCCAGCGGCGCCGACGCCAGCAAGGCGCTGTTCCTTACGCTTCAGGCAGAGCTGAGGTAGTTTCCGCATGCCCGAGTTCAACGCAAGGGTCGCCATGCCCAGCGGCGAGATCGTCGAGCGCAGCTACGTCGCCGACAGTGAATCCGCCCTGCGCCGCCAGCTCGAGGGCGACGATTGCCTGATTCTCGATCTGAAATCCCAGAGTGCGCTGTTCGGCGCGCTCTCGTCGCCGTTTCAGGGCCGGATCTCCCAGCGGGAGTTCCTGTTCTTCAACCAGGAACTGGCGGCGCTGATCCGCGCCGGGCTGCCGATCATCAACAGCCTCGACATCCTCATCGAGCGCCGCAAGAACGAACGGTTCAAGCGGGCGCTGATCGACATTCGCAACCGGGTCAAGGCGGGGGAGTCCCTCAGTGAGGCCTTCGAGGCCCAGGGGGAGCTGTTCCCCAAGCTCTACGCGGCGAGCCTGGCTTCCGGCGAGCGCTCGGGTGAGCTGGCCGGCGTGCTCGGGCGCTTCATCGAGTACACCCGCAGCGTGATGGCGGTCCAGCGCAAGGTCATCTCGGCACTGATTTATCCGATCATCCTGCTGGTGCTCTCGAGCGGCCTGATCGCGGTGCTGGTGTTCTTCATCATCCCCAAGTTCAGCAACTTCCTGAGCTACATGGACGTCGAGTTGCCGATGGCGACCCAGGCGATGGTCGCGGTGGCCAATTTCGCCACCGGCAACTGGGTCGTGATGTTGATCTCGGCGGTGATCGGCCTGCTGGCCTTCCTGGCCTGGCGCAAGACCCCCGGCGGCCAGTACGCCCTGGATCACATCCGCATGCGCTTGCCGCTGATCGGTTCGGTGGCCCGGGACTACGCCCAGAACCGCTTCACCCGCACCCTGGCGACCTTGCAGGCCGGCGGTATTCCGCTGGTGACTTCGCTGGAACTGTCCGCCCGGGCGGTGGGTAACAAGGTCTACGAGAAAGCGCTGCTGGAGGTCACCGGCCATGTCCGCGAGGGCAAGCCGCTCTGGGAGTCGCTGGAAGGCACCAACCTGCTCTCGGACATTGCCGTCGAGATGGTCAAGGTGGGGGAGTCCACCGGTGCGTTGGACGAGATGTTGAACACGGCGTCGGAATTCACCGACGAGGAGATCGATTTCCGGCTCGCGCGGATCGTCGCGATGATCGAGCCGATGCTGCTGATCTTCATGGCCGCGGTCGTCGGTTTCATGGTGTATTCGATCTGGATGCCCATGATCGGAGCCGTCGGCGGCGCGGGAGCCTGATATGTCCGACGACGTAAAGCTTCAGGACGAGCAGATGGCGGCAGCCGCGGCGGCGGCCGCGGCCGAGGCCGCCGGCGAAGATCCGGGCGGGGATGTCCTCTCCGAGGAGTTTCAGGCCAAGCAACTGGCCGACCGCCTGGGTATCGAGTACATCGACCTGGAGAACTTCGAGATCGACCCGGAGCTGTTCCGCCAGATTCCGGTCGACATGATGTTCCGCTACAACTTCGTGCCGCGGCATCGTTCCGAAGACAGCCTGGCGATCGTCGTCGCCGACCCCACCGACGTGCTGATGATCGACGAGCTGGAACTGCTGCTCGGTTCCAGCGTCGAGGTCTGCGTCGGCACCCAGTCGGCGATCCAGGAGATTCTCAAGAAGAGTGAGTCCTCCCAGCGCGTGCTGGACGAGGCCACCGAGGAGTTCCGGCTCCAGATCGTCACCGAGAACGAGGACGGCGAGGAGACGCTGTCCATCGACCGGCTGACCCAGGACTCGTCGCCGATCATCAAGCTGGTCGACTCGACCATCTTCAACGCCCTGCAGCGCCGCTGTTCCGATATTCACGTCGAGACCCGCGAGCGGGAAGTGGTGATCAAGTACCGCATCGACGGCGTGCTCTACCAGGCGCTGGAGCCGATCGACAAGAAGTTCCACTCGACGATCATCTCCCGCATCAAGATCATGTCCGAGCTGGACATCTCCGAGAAGCGCATCCCCCAGGACGGCCGCTTCAAGCTGCGGGTCAAGGGACGCACCGTCGACTTCCGTGTCTCGATCGTGCCCACGGTCCACGGCGAGGACTGCGTCATCCGTATCCTCGACAAGGAGTCGGCCAACGAGTCGTTCTCCAACCTGAGCCTCGAGGTCACCGGGTTCGACAAGCGGGACAAGGCCCGTTTCCGCCGCTTCATCAAGGAGCCCTACGGCATGGTGCTGGTCACCGGCCCGACCGGCTCCGGTAAGACGACGACCCTCTACGCGGCGTTGGCCGAGATCCAGAACGACGAGGACAAGATCGTCACCATCGAGGACCCGGTCGAGTATCAGCTCCCGGGGATCACCCAGATCCCGGTCAACGAGAAGAAGGGACTGACCTTCGCCCGGGGATTGCGCTCGATCCTGCGCCACGACCCGGACAAGGTGATGGTCGGTGAGATCCGTGACGCCGAGACCGCCCAGATCGCGATCCAGTCGGCGCTGACCGGTCACCTGGTGTTCACCACGGTCCACGCCAACAACGTCGTCGACGTGGTCGGGCGTTTCCTCAACATGGGCGTCGAACCCTACAACTTCGTTTCGGCCCTCAACTGCATCATGGCCCAGCGGCTGGTGCGCCTGATCTGCTCGACCTGCAAGCAGCCGGCGAAGGCGACCCGGGAGCAGCTCCAGGAGTCGGCCCTCGATCCGGGGCGTTACCTGGACTACACCTTCCACGAGGGCAAGGGCTGCATCGACTGCAACGGCACCGGTTACCGCGGCCGTACGGCGATCGCCGAACTGCTCGACATGTCCGATCGAATTCGCGAAATGATCCTTCAGCGTCGTCCCGGGGCCGACATCAAGCGTGCGGCCAAGGAAGAGGGGATGACGTTCCTGCGTGAGGCGGCGTTGGCCAAGGTGTTCAACGGCGATACCACGCTCCACGAAGTCAACAAGGTAACTTTCATCGACTAATGAGTGCTCTCGATAACATCGTCGACCGCATTCGCGGGCTCGATCTGGAGCGGCGGCTGGGCCTGACGCCCAACTATCCGCCGGTGGCCATCGAGTTCGACCGCCAGGACGTGAGCCTGGTGCGGCTGAAGAAGGGGCGGCGCAACGCGCTGTCGCTGGAGGCCCACCAGGCGTTGCCCATGCCCGAGCAGACCGTCTCGGCCTCGGTGCTGCGTCCGACCCTCGGCGCGCCCGAGGAGCTGGCGAAGCGAGTGCAGGAACTGTTCACCAAGACCGGGACCAAACCCGGGCGCGTCT
>CAZBZH010000425.1:0-229 GCA_964496265.1 uncultured Acidobacteriota bacterium
CCTCAGCCTCGCTCACCATCGACTCCTCCAGCACCAGCAGCGCGAAGAGCACGGTGGCCAGTCCTCGCGGACCGAACCAACCGAGGAACAGCACGGTTCGCGGGCGTAGCCCGGCGCCGATCAGGCTCAGCGCCACGGGCAGAATGCGGAACAGCGTCAGCGCCAGCACGGCGTAGACCCAATCCATCGTTTCGGCGAGAGTCGTTACTTGTCCGATGATCGCGATCAC
>CAZBZH010000425.1:239-4420 GCA_964496265.1 uncultured Acidobacteriota bacterium
CAGCGCCGGCGGCAGCATCAGCGCGCCGAACAGGGTGAACACGATCAGCGTCAGCAGCTGGCCCTCGGCCTCGCCGAACTCCAGCAGGCTCTCGCAGGCCCCGGCGGCGGTGTTGCCCAGCGCCATGCCGGCGACGAAGGCGGCGATGAAGCCGTTGCCGCCGATCAGTTCCGCGCCGGCGAAGGCCAGCACTGCCAGCGACAGGGAGGACAGCTCCTGGAAGGTGTGGTTCATCCACCGCCGGGCAACCGCCGCGAGAATCAGCTTGCCGCCGATCACACCGACGGCGATGCCCGCCAGCGGTCCCAGCGTCACCTGCTTGATGCCGAACAGGATCCAGTAGGTCGGCGTCTCGCTGTGCCCCGCCGCGCAGGCGGACATGAACACCAGCAGCAGCGGCAGCGCCAGGCCGTCGTTGAGGCCGCTCTCGACGTTGAGGCTCTGGCGCACCCGCAGCGGCACCGATCTGTTGGAGACCACCGCCTGGCCCAGCGCTGCATCGGTAGGCGCCAGGATGGTGGCCAGCACCGCCGCGGCGTAGATGCTCCAGCCCGGGTTCATCCAGGAGGCGACGCCGGCGCCGAGGGCCACGGTCAAGGGCAAGCCGATCAGCAGCATGCGGATCGGCAGCTGTCGTTCGGCCAACAGGGTGCGGATGTTGATCCGGGCCGCGTCGGTGAACAGGATCAGCACCAGGGTGATCTCGGCCAGGGTGTGGATCACCTCGTCTTCGACATCGAGCTCCAGCCACCCCAGGCCGGACATGCCCGCCAGGGCGCCCAGCGCCACGAAGGCGATCGGCGGCGTGAGGATGCTGCGCTCGGCCCGGCGGGAGATCAGCCCGAAGAGCAGCACGGCCAGGGCCAGCAGGGCGAAGGTGGTGATCTGCATGCCTGGATTTTGCCACCCCCGGCCCCGGGGTTACGGCAAAACCGTCGGGGCAAAGAAAAACCCTCCGTCGCCGAGGCTCGGGAGGGTTCTTCATCACGGCCGCGAGGGGAGTCCCCGCGGCCGCGTCCTTGTAACGTGATCAGTGGTTGTCGTAGGAGTGCCCATCGTGGGGTTCGCCGGCATGGGAATGGCCGTGATGCGAATGCCCCTGCTGCGAGCGACCGTTGTACATCGTCGCCGGTCCGTCGACGCTGTTGTACTCCTCGTGCGACAGCCACGGGTCTCCGTGCAGTCCCGGCCAGCAGCCGTCCTGAGGAACCGAAAAGACCGAGTCGAGGAACGCGTCGTACTCGCTGAACGCGCGGATGCGCATGCCGATGCCGGCGCCTTCCGGATCCAGCGCCTCGTCGATCCGGGCCCGCAGGTCGTTCATGTGGGCCACCGACATGGCGTCGGCGCCGGAGTGCTTGGCCGGGTCGGCCATGCCCTTGATCGCCTCGAGCTCGTAGCGCGCCAGCGCCGCCGAGTCGGAGACGGCCGAGGGCGAGACCAGGAAGCGGCTGAGCTGATCGACGTAGGCCCGGTGGATGTTGCGGCGGTAGAGATCCGGCGAGCTACCGAGATCGTTGAACAGCCCGGCGCGCAGGTCGCCGAGGAAGTCCACCGGAGCGTAGTCGTTGCCCCGGGCGACCTGCTCGGCCATGCGGTCGATGCGGCCGCCGTTGACCAGGATCATCAGCAGGCGGCGCTGGGTCGCGGACAGCCGCGGGGCGACCCCCTGGGCGGTCAGGCGGTTGACGATGTCG
Source organism: uncultured Acidobacteriota bacterium (assembly GCA_964496265.1). Lineage (GTDB taxonomy): Bacteria > Acidobacteriota > Polarisedimenticolia > Polarisedimenticolales > Polarisedimenticolaceae > Mor1. Next base: position 1,937 of record CAZBZH010000425.1, read on the forward strand.
TCCTTGAGGAACATGTCCGGAGTGCTGAAGGCGTTATCCAGCATGAACTTCACCGCCCGACGCTGGTAGTCCCCTTCGTTGGGGAAGTAGACACGGTCGGCATCGCCGTAGCGCAGGTTGATCGCCTTCACGCCACCGACGACGTTGGCCACGTGGCCCATCTCACGGGCCCACTGGCCGAGCAGCTCGATGTACATGTTGGCCAGCAGCCGGTAGTCCTCACCTTCCTCGGAGGTCGCGGTCACCAGCATGCCGGCGATGCGCTCCAGGTTCTTGAGGCCCATCTCGGTGGCCGCGACGGCGTCGGAGCCGAGGTCCTCGGTCTGCTGGGTGGAGTCGACGAAGGGGTTCGGGTTACCGAAGCGGAACATCGGCTCACCCTTCTGGCGCGCGACGATCTCGGCGAGGCCCTTGCGCTCGGCGGCGTCATCGGCGAACTCGCGGTAGCCCCATTCGGTGGAGAACAGGTCGTAGGGACCGACCGCCGGCATCAGTCCGGCGCCGTCGCCGGGCTGGGCCACGTAGTTGAAACGGGCGTAGTCCATGATCGACGGCGCGGTGCCGTTCTTCTTGGTCCAGTTTGGATCCCGCAGCTGGGCCACGCTGTAGTGGGACGAGGCCTTCATGTTGTGGGGGAAGCCGATGGAGTGGCCGACCTCGTGGGCCACGACGAAGCGGATCAGTTCACCGACCAGATCGTCGGGCATCGGCAGATCCTGGGCGCGCTGATCGACGGCCGCGGCCTGCACGAAGTACCAGTCGCGGACCAGCTTCTGCACGTTGTGATACATGCGCACGTCCGCTTCGATGATCTCGCCGGTGCGGGGATCGTGGACGTGGGGGCCGAAGGCGTTCTCGATCGGCGAGGCCAGCCAGCGGATCGACGAGATCCGGGCGTCCTCGGGATCCCAGTCCGGATCCTCCTCTTCCGACGGCGGGTACTTGCCGAGGATCGCGTTCTTGAAGCCGGCGGCTTCGAAGGCGGGCTGCCAGTCCTCGATCCCGGCCTTGACGTACTTCTTCCACTTGTCCGGCGTTTCGCGGCTGACGTAGAACACGATCGGCTTGACCGGCTCGGACATCTTGGCGTTGGGGTTCTTCTTCTCCAGGCGCCAGCGGGTGATGTAGCGCACCGGTTCCGCTTCGTGCTTGGAATCGTCGGCGAAGTCGGTGAAGCCCAGAGAGAAGAAGCCGACCCGGTCATCGAAGCGGCGCGGCTTCATCGGACGCTCGGGCAGCTTGACCATGCTGTGGTGGATCATCGCGGTGATGCCGCTGCTGCGCGGAATGTTGGCGCCGGGGAGCCGCGGGGCGCCGGGGCGCCGGGAACGGGAACCTTCGGCGTAGCTGGCCATCACCCGGGTCTCGATGTTGATCGGGAAGGCCTTGGAGTGTTCGACGAAGGAGCGGTCCGAGTCCATCCGGCCGGAACCGAGGGCCCGGCGGGCGCTGAACTCGGGCACGTCCTTGGTGAACAGGCTGGTGACGTCGATCACCGGAGCGCGGCCGGCGTACTTGACCTCGTCGTCGACCTCGTCCTCGGCTTTGTCCTCGCCGTCTTTCTTGTCGCCATCCTCGGATTCATCCTTATCGGACTTGTCCTTGCCGTCCTTCTTCTTGCCCTTCTTCTTGTTCTTGGCGTCCTTACCGTCCTTGCCTTCCTCGGACTCCTCCTCGGAGCCGGGCAGCGGGGCGTAGGCCACGACGTCGAAGGCCTTGATGATCGGTGCCAGGTTCGAGGCCTTGACCGCCATCGAGATCGGGTCGTCGGTGTCGGCGCGGATGCCGAAGCGCACGTCGCGCAGCAGCACGCGGTTGCCCTTCTTCTCCCAGCGCACGACCCGGTTGCCCGCGGGCATGCCCGCCAGCGAGGACCCGGCGGTGGTCTCCGCGACCTGGATCACCCAGACCATGTCCTGGTCCATCGCTTCCAGCGGGATCTCGAAGTACAGCTTGTCGCCGACCCGGTGGGTGTTGAACAGGCCGCTGTCGCTGATCGCCTTCTTGGTGATCACCTCTTTGTACGGCTTGATCTTGCTCTTCTTGTCGGGCTTCCCGGGGCCGCCGGGCTTGGCGCCGGGGGCCGGCTTCTTTTCCTCCGCCTTGCTGGGCGGAGTGGGGATGAAGCTCGAGTCTTCCTGTTGGGAAGCCGTGTCGGCCATCGCTCCGCCGAAGGTGAAAATCAGCGAGAGGGCCAGCAAAGTCGGGAGTAGGGGGCGCCGTGAGGCGAACGGGCGAGTCATGAAGCGTTCCTCCGAGAACCGTGTCAGACAGAGTTGAACCTTTCGATTCTACCCTTAATTCCAAATCGAGGTTTCAAATCGGGCGCCCGGCGGCGCGGGCGCGGGGCTCCGCGGGGCTGCGCAGCGCGGCGGGGACCTCAGAGGTAAGGCGAAAGCAGGCGGGCGGCGCCGTCCCGCAGGCGGGAAAGCACCGGGCGTGCGGCCAGGGTCTCGGGCAACACCTGCTCGGCGTCCTCGAGCT
>CAZBZH010000426.1:0-4409 GCA_964496265.1 uncultured Acidobacteriota bacterium
CTCGGGTTCGGGCAAGAGCACGCTGCTGCACCTGATCGGCACGCTGGATCAGCCCAGCGCCGGCACGATCTCGATCGAGGGCAAGAACCCCTTCGATCTGTCGGAGCCGGAGCTGGCCCGTTTCCGCAACCGCACCGTCGGCTTCGTCTTCCAGGATCACCACCTGCTGCCCCAGTACTCGGTGCTGGAGAACGTGCTGCTGCCGACCCTGGCCTTTCCCGATCAGCGCCAGGGCAAGGAGGCGCGGGCCCGGGAGCTGTTGGAGGCGGTGTCGCTCCAGCATCGGCTGACCCACCGCCCCGCCGAACTCTCCGGCGGTGAGCGGCAACGGGCCTCGGTGGCCCGGGCGCTGATCAACGGGCCCAGCCTGTTGCTCTGCGACGAGCCGACCGGAAGCCTGGATCATCAGAACGCCGAGGCGGTCGCCGAGCTGCTGTTCAAGCTCCACGGTCAGGAGAAGACGGTGTTGATCGTGGTAACCCACAGTCTGGAACTCGCCGGTCGTTTCCAGCGCCGGTTCGACCTGCGGGAGGGGCGGTGCTCCGAAGCCTGATCCATTACTGGCGGATTCACCTGGCGGTGGCCCTGGGAGCCGCGGTGGCCACCGCGGTGCTGGCCGGTGCGCTGCTGGTCGGCGATTCGACCAAGGAGAGCCTCAAGGCGCTGACCCTGGAGCGCCTGGGACAAATCCATCACGCGCTGGTCGGCGAGAGCACCTTCCGGGTGGAACTGGCCGACGAACTGGCCGAGGGGGGCAACCTGGCCACGGCGCCGGTGATGCTGCTCAACGGAGCGCTGACCCAGCCCGACCGGGGCAGCCGCGCCTCCAAGGTCTCGATCCAGGGGATCGACGAACGCTTCGGCGCCTTCTTCGGCGCCGAGCTCGATCTGTCGCGACGCAGCGGCCAGATCTATCCCTCGGCGATCGTCAACGAATCCCTGCGCCGGGAGCTCGGCGCCGAGATCGGCGACGCGCTGCTGCTCAGCTTCGGCCGCTACAGCAACGTGCCCCGGGAAACCCTGATGGGGGAGAAGGACCCCGACGAGGTCCTGAGCCGGCTGCGGTTGACCCTGGTCGACGTGGTGCCCGACGAGGGGGTCGGCCGTTTCGGCCTGGCACCCCACCAGCAGAGTCCGTTCAACGTGTTTCTCGAGATCGGGCAACTCCAGCGGCGGTTGGAGCGCCGGGGGGAGGCCAACGCGGTGCTGCTGGGCCCGAGCGAGGCTCCGCTGGAGCCGCTGCTCCAGGCTCACATGAGCCTGGCGGATCTGGGGCTCGAGGTGGACGGCATCGACAGTGGCGAGCTGCAGCTCGAGAGCCGCTCTTTCCTCTTGCGTGACGATCTGGATGAACGGATCCGCCGGTTGGCCGCTGATCTGGGCGCGCCGCTGCTCGGCGTTTCGAGCTACCTGGCCAACGGCTTCGAATTCGGCGAGCGGGAGACGCCCTACTCGGGAATCGTCGGCTTCGACCGGGAGAGTGCGGGCGCCCCCTGGCCCCGCCTGGAGGATGGTCGCCCCGCGCCGGACCTGAGCGAGAACGGCGTCTTGCTCAATCGCTGGGCCGCCGATGACCTGGGGGTGACCCCCGGCGATTCGATCGTGCTGCGCTACTTCGAGGTCGGGGCCCGGGAGGAACTGCGCGAGCGGGAGACCACCCTGACCGTCGAAGGGGTGATTCCGATGGATGGGCTCGGCGCCGATCCGCTGCTCACCCCGGACTACCCGGGCATCCAGGACTCCGACGACATGGCCGCCTGGGACCCGCCGTTCCCGGTGGAACTGGACAAGATCCGCGACAAGGATGAGGACTACTGGGACGACTATCGCGCCGCGCCCAAGGCCTTCATTCGCGGGGACACCGCCCGGGAGCTCTGGGCCTCCCGCTTCGGCAGCACCACGGCGCTGCGCATCGGGCCGATCCCGGGGAAGAGCCTGGCGGAGACCCGGGAGGCGCTGGTTGCCGCGTTGCGCAGCGAGCTGACTCCCGAAACCCTGGGCTTCCGCCTGCTGAACGTGCGGGACGAAGGGTTGTCGGCTTCGGGCGGCGCCACCGACTTCGGTCAGCTGTTCCTCGCCTTCAGCTTCTTCCTGATCATCTCGGCGTCGCTGCTGGTGGCGCTGATGTTTTCCCTGGGCGTCGAGCAGCGCGCGGGCCAGCTCGGGGTGCGCCTGGCCACCGGCTTCCCCCGGCGTTCGATCACCCGCTCACTCCTGGCCGAAGGCTTCATCGTCGCCTGCGTCGGTGCGCTCCTCGGCCTGGCCGGAGGGGTGGCCTACGCCGCCGGTTTGATGGCGGCTCTGCGCACCCTGTGGGTCGGTGCCGTCGGGTCCTCCCGGCTCTATCTCCACGTCTTTCCCCAGAGCCTGGTGATCGGCTGGGTCATCGCCGTGCTGGTGGTGTTGCTCTCGATCTATCTGGCGGTGCGCCGGCTGCGCCGCATCGCCACGCCGTCGCTCCTGGCCGGCAACGTGCGGCCCCGCTACGCCATCCGCAAGGGCAAGCTGGCCCCGCTGCTGGCGCTGGTCGGCACGATCGGCGGCCTCGGCCTTCTCGGCCTGGGCCTGAGGCAGGGCGCCTCCGCCTCTCCGGGCATCAGCTTCGGCAGTGGTGCGCTGCTGCTGATCGCGGGTCTGGCGCTGTTTGCGCTCTGGTGCCGGGGTTCGGGGGGACGCCGGGTCGGCGGCCCGGCGGCATGGCTCGGTATCGCCGCCCGCAACAGCTCCTGGAATCCGGGGCGCAGCATGCTCAGCGTGGCCCTGGTTGCCTCGGCCTGCTTCGTCATCGTGACCGTCGCCGCCGTGCGCCACGAGCCCGGCGAGGAGCTGCAGGCCAGGGACTCGGGTGCCGGCGGTTTCGCCCTGATCGCCGAGTCCGACGTGCCGCTGCTGCAGGATCTCAACCGGGAAGAAGACCGGACCGACCTCGGCTTCGATAGCGACGATGTGACCGCCCTGGAGGGCGCCACCGTCTACCCGCTGCGGTTGCTTCCCGGTGAGGACGCCAGCTGCCTGAACCTGTACCAGCCGGAGAAGCCCAAGGTGTTGGGCGCGACCCGGGCGCTGATCGAACGGGGGGGCTTCGGCTTCAAGGGCGCGGCGGAGCTGCCCGAGGGCACGGACAATCCCTGGGAGCTGCTGCAGCAGGATCTGGGGCCGGGGGTGATTCCGGCCTTCGCCGACGCCAACTCCGCCCAGTGGATCCTCAAGGTCGGCCTGGGCGATGACGTCGAGCTGCAGGATGAACTGGGGGGCACCGTCAAGCTGCGGCTGGTCGGGACCTTCGAGCGCAGCATCCTGCAGAGCGAGATGATCGTCGGCGAGGAGGCGTTCCTCGAGCACTTCCCCAGCCGTGAGGGCTACCGGGCGTTCCTGATCGACGCCCCCTTCGAGCGGACCGACGAGGTGGGACGGGCGCTCGAGAGCCGCCTGGCGGAATTCGGTTTCGACAGCACGCCGACGCCGGAAAAGATGGCGGAGTTCCTGCTGGTCGAGAACACCTACCTCTCGACCTTCCAGCTGCTCGGCGGTCTCGGCTTGCTGCTGGGCACCATCGGCCTGGCGATCATCCTGGTGCGCAACCTGATCGAGCGCCGGGGGGAGCTGGCCACCCTGCGGGCCTTCGGCTTCCGCCGCAGTTCCCTGGGCTGGCTGGTGCTGCTGGAGAACGTGTTCCTGTTGGCGGTCGGCATGGTCATCGGCAGCGGCTCGGCGCTGCTGGGGGTCGCGCCCCGGCTGGCCGAGATTCACGCCGACTGGAGTTCGCTGTTCCTCACCCTGCTGGCGATCTTCCTCGTCGGCATGCTGGCCAGCGTCGTTGCCGTCGCCGGGGCGTTGCGCATTCCGTTGCTTCCGGCGCTCAAGGCCGAAGGCTAGCGGCCGAGCCCCGGCCGAACCGAACCGCGGGTCACGGCTCGTTTGCAATCGACGGCTGAGGCGTAAAACAGCGAGCGCAAGACGGTAAACGAAAGACGCCGTTTACAAACGGTTACATCGTTTACACAGGGTCTCCCGCTGGCGAGCCGGTTTCGACGCCGATCCAATAAAAAAGTTTCGAGCAAGTCGTTGGATCGCGCCGCGATTCAAAACACCGAAGCGGCTTCATCGAGATGAATCGGCCCAGCGTCAGGCGTCTTCTGCGCGCCGCACGTGATTCACTTTTCCGTGCGGTCCATCCCCCGCGGATCCTTGCGCCACCGGTGTTTTTGGATGTTGACGAAGCCCTGGCACCCCCTCGATTCCCGGCTCATGGTTACCGCGAACGGGAATGCAGTTGAGGGGCGCAGGAGGTTACGTCATGAGACTTACTCGTCTCTTCATCATCGGCCTGATCGCCGTGGCGCTATTGGCGCCTCCGGCGTTGGCTCAGGGCGCGGGCAGTATCCGCGTCTTCGGAAAGGTCATCTCGG
>CAZBZH010000427.1:0-4409 GCA_964496265.1 uncultured Acidobacteriota bacterium
ACTGCAATCCGCCCTGGTGCTCGCCGCCCGTGACGGATCACCCCATGACGGGTTTCTGCAGGCCTGGGAGATCCTCGATGACGTCCAACTTCAGGCGGACCTGGTGGTCCTCTCCGCCTGCGACACCGGAATGGGCGAGCTCGTGACCGGCGAGGGCCTGCTGGGGCTGAGTCAGTCGTTCCTCCTCGGGGGCGCCCGCAGTGTGCTGGTCAGCATGTGGCCGATCTCCGACGAGTCCGCCCCGGAGCTGATGAAGATGTTCTACCGGCACCTGGTCGCCGGGTTGCCCAAGGACGAGGCGCTACGCCGGGCCCAGCTCGAACTGCGGAGCTCGCAGCGTTACGCCCACCCCTACCATTGGGCGGGCTACCGGCTGATCGGGGATGAACGCGGCGTTCCGTCCATGCAGGAATCAGGCGGCGGTCGCCTCGATCGAGGATGGATCGGCGTCGGGCTGGGGCTGGCCGCCCTACTGCTCTCTATCTCCATCTTCCGCCTGTTGCGGCGGAATCGCGCGGTTTGAGACAGAAAATCTCTCGGCCCGTGAGGAAACCGCCCCGGGTTGGGCGTCTAGGCCCCGGGGGACGTGTGTTTCGGCACATCCCCTTCAGCGCCCGAACACCCGGGGCAACGACGCGGAATCGCATCGGGAACGAGCCGGAGGTAGCCATGAGCCATCGTCATCGTGACCGTCTGGAGCGCCAATGCGGCTGATGATCGCAGTCGTGCTGCTGGCGGCGGCCGCGCTGGCTCCCGCCCGGGCCGAGGTTTCCCTGGCCGGAGTGCAGGGCTACGACGACTGCGACGCGCTGGCTACGCGCCATCCGGATTCCTACGAGGCACACCGCTGCTACTGGATGCTTTCGCGGCGGGGCGCCGGCTTCGAGGAGGCGGAACGGCGGCTGCGCGGCCGCCTCGCCGTCGAGCCCGGCAACACCCTGGCGCGGTTCATGCTGGGCAAGGTGCTGCAGGACTCGGGGGAACGGGAGCGGGCCGAGCCGGTTCTCCGCGAAGCGATCGCCGGATTCGTCGAGGAGAGCCACGCCCAGGGAGAGGTACACGCCCGGCTGTCCCTCAGCTCGATGCTGGCTCTACTGGGACGCCCCGACGAATCCATGACCGAGCTCGACGCCGCGGGAGAGGCGGCCGAGCGATCCGGGAACCGGGAGCTGGTGCAGGCCGTGATCAGCGAACGGGCCTGGAACGCATACCGCAAACATGACTACGGCCACGCCTACGCCTTCTTCTATGAGCTCCATTCGATGCTCGATGAGACCAGCCCCAGCTACCTGCAGGGAGAAGCCCTGTCCGGGCTCGGAGCTTCCAGTTGGGGCATGCAGCGCTTCGCCGACTCGTTGCGCTACTACCGCGAGGAGGCGGCGCTCCGCCGCAAGGTCGGCGATCGCCATGCCGAGGCGTTGGCCCGGGGCAACGTGCTGCTGCTGCTGTCGATCGTGCAGAACATCGACCTTGAGGAACGGCTGGAGTACCTGAAGGAGTCTCTCGACGCCGCGCGGCGCGCCGAGAACCGTCGCGCCGAATCGACGGTCCTGAGACTGTGGGCCCTGGCGGACCCCGGAGATCCGCGGGGCGTCGAGCGGCTCGAGCGAGCCGCATCGATATCGAGGGAACTCTCCGACGTCACCAGCCTGTGCAACGTGCTCCCCGAGCTGGCGAAACGGGTGATCGACGACGACCCCGCCCGCGCCTTCGCCCTGGTCGATGAAGCCATCGGAGTCGCCCGGGACGCGGCCAACGATTTCGCGCTGGCCCAGGCCTCGGTAGCCCGGGGACATCTGCGCTGGCAAACCGGGCCGCGAGAAACGGCCATTCGCGATTCTCTCGCTTCGCTCGACGCCATCGAACGCATGAGGGATCGCCAATCGGACAGTTCGTCCCGGGCGGTCCACTTCCAGCGCTGGTTCGGAGCGTACTACGAGCTCGCCGCCCGGCTGCTGCGCCCTGACGGGCGGGCGGCGACCCCGGAGGAACAGGAACTCGCGTTCCAGATCGTCGAACGGATGCGCACGCGGCAACTGATCGAACGGCTGGACCGTGCCGCGGGGCATCGCGTACCCGACGCACCCGAGGCGGTCCTCTCCGAACGGGAAGGGGTCCTCGAGCAGATCTCGGAAGTACAGAACCGGCTGATGCGCGGACTGCGGGGCGCCGAGAGAACCGAAGCCCTCGCCGCGCTCGAAGACCTGGAACATCGCGAGAACGTGCTGCGAGCCGAGATCGCCCGGGCCGATCCGGAGTTCGGCGCTCTGCGCAGGCCGACCCTGCCGACCCTCGAGCAACTTCGATCGGCCATCGCCGAGGATCAGGCCCTGCTCTCCTTCCAGCTGGCCGACGACCTGCCCATCTCCCTGCTCGTGGTCCACACGTCGCGGGCGACCCGCAGCTATCCGGTTCCGACCCTCGATGCGCTGAACTCCGCCGTGCGCCTCTACCGGGGGTTGCTGGAACGTCGGGATGACAGCGCCCGGGAATCCGGGGCAAGCCTGTTCGCCAACCTGCTGGAACAGCCCCTGGCCGAACTGCCCGACTCGGTGCGCCGGCTCGTCATCGTCCCCGACGGGCCGCTACAACAGCTCCCCTTCGATACGCTGACCCTCACCGGATCCCGGGACACCATGGTCAGCCGCTACGACCTGTCCCTCACGCCGTCAATCTCGGCATGGCTGCGTTTCCGCGAGAAGAACCCCGCCGGCTCCGCCCGCTCGGTCCTGGCCCTTGCCGACCCGGTGCATCCCGCCCATCGGGGCGGGAGGAACGCGGGAATCCACCTTCGGCGTGCAACTGGGCCCCCTGCCCTTCGCCCGCAAGGAGGCCGCCGGGGTGGTCCGGCGACTGGGGCGGCGAGGCCTCGCCGAGACCGGCGAGAACGCCACCGAGGCGCTGGTCAAGAGCGCCGACCTGCGTGATTTCCGGGTGCTCCACTTCGCCGCTCATGCCCTGCTCGACGAGGACAAGCCGGAGCGCACCTCGATCCTGCTCGCCCCTGGAGAGGGCGGCGACGATGGCCTGCTTCAGTTCCGGGAGATCGTCAACCTGGACCTGGACGGACAGGTCGTGGTGCTTTCGGCGTGTCGCAGCGCGACGGGTAAGGAGATCCGCGGCGAGGGGGTGATGGGGCTTGCCCACGCTTTCTTCCAGGCGGGAGCCCGGGCGGTGATCGGTGGGCTGTGGCCGCTGCGTGACGACGAAGCCGAGAGACTGATGCGGCAGATCTATCGGGAGCTCGACCGGGGCGCCAGCCTCAGCGAGGCGATGGCGCACACCCGCCGGGCGGAGGCGAAGCGGGGCATCCCCGCGGCAGCTTGGGCCGGACTCGTGGTGATGGGGGACGGCGACTACGCTCCCTTCGACGACGGCTCGCGAGCGGGCAACGTCTGGATTCCCATCGCCGCGGCAGGCGCGTTCGGGCTGTTGGTGGTCTGGATGGCACGCCGTCGCAGCGGCTGACGCCTCCACTTCGGCGCACCCCGGCTCGCTTGCACGGGCGCCTCGCCAGAAAGCTTCCGCGTTCGCGATTTCTTCCCGCCTCAGGCCGCCCCCCTCACGCGCCTGCTAAGGTCTCCATCGGTGGACAGTGGAGAGACCATGAAACACCTCGAAGGCTCGCCCAAGGCCTGGGTTTCGCTGATCGATCGTTTGCCGGCGATGGTCGCCTACGTGGACCGCAACCGGAACTTCAGGTTCGTCAACGACGCCTACGCCCGGGCCCACGCCAGTACGTCATCGGCCCTTACCGGCGCGCCGGTCCGCGAAGTGAGCGCCTCGCTCTATCGCGGGATCTCCGGTCACATCGACGCGGTGCTGCAGGGCCAGCCGCGCAGCTTCGAGTTCCCCTACCTCGCCCCCAACGGGAAGCGCAGGTGGCTCCAGGCCAACTACTACCCGGACCGGGATCAGGACGGAACCGTCCTCGGCTTCTTCGCCTTTCTCCAGGACATGCACTCCCGGCGAGATTCGAGCACGCTCCACGAACAGCTTCGTTTTGCCTGCGATCAGGGTAACGAAGGCTTCGCGCTGCATGACGAGAACGGCCTGTTCACCTACGTCAACCCGGCCCAGGCCAACATGTACGGCTACAAGACCACCGAGCTACTCGGTGAGTCCTGGATGCGGCTGTACGAGCCCGACGAGGTGCGCCGGATTCAACAGGAGCACTTCCCCGCGCTGATGCGTGACGGCCACTGGCGCGGCGAACTGCGCGGTCGCCGAAAGAGTGGAGAAGCCTTCGACGTCGAGGTCTCGCTGACCTTGCTGGTCGATGACCACGATCAGCCGTCCGGCCTGGTTTGCAACTGCACCGACATCACCGATCGCAAGCTCGCCGAAGCGTCGATGCAGCAGTTGCAGAAGATGGACGCCCTGGGAAAGCTGACCGGAGGCATCGCCCA
>CAZBZH010000428.1:0-4176 GCA_964496265.1 uncultured Acidobacteriota bacterium
CCACCGAGACCACCTGCTCCGGCCGCAGCATGATCTGGTTGAGCAACACCTGGTCCGGGTCGCCGCGGAGGTCGCTGCCTCCAACGGAGATCACCGAGTCGCCGACCTGCACCCCGGCGACCTCGGCGGGACCACCCCGCTCCAGGTTCTGCACCACCGGGTAGGTATCCGCCGACGGAATCTCGTTGACCCCGTAGAGCCAGAAGACGAGCCAGGTGAGAAACAGCGCGAGGGCGATGTTGAACGCCGCGCCGGCGACGAACACGAGGAAGCGCTGCCAGCGGGGGCGCATCAGGAACTCATCGGCAGCGCCGGTGCGATGTTCGTCCGCCTCGTCCCCCTTCAGCCGCACGTAGCCGCCCAGGGGGATCGCCGAGATGCGGTAATCGGTGTCTCCGCGACGGAAGCCGAAGAGCCGCGGCCCGAGGCCGACCGAGAAGACCGGCACGCCGATACGAAGCCCCTTGGCCACGATGAAGTGGCCGAACTCATGGATCACGATCAGCGGTCCCAGCATCACCAGGAACGCGCCGACGATCTGCAGCAGGTTGATCAGACGATCCATCAGGTCGTAACTCCGGGGCCGAGTACGTAGAGATAGTAGTAGTAGAGGAACGGCCCGGCGAACAGCAGGCTATCCACCCGGTCGAGCACCCCTCCATGCCCCGGCAGGAGCGACGACGAATCCTTCGCTCCGACCGCCCGTTTCAACATGCTCTCGGCCAGATCCCCCAGAATTCCGAGCAATCCGAGGGTCACCCCGAGGACCAGGGCGTGCACCAGCGCCAACTCCTGGAAGAACCAGAAGTGGGCCGCCAGGCCGCCCAGCAGGCTCCCGGTCAGGCCGCCGACCGCCCCCTCCCAGCTCTTCTTGGGAGAGATCGACGGCGCCATGCGGTGTTTGCCGATGGCCGAGCCGACGAAGAAGGCGGCGGTATCGGCCAGGGCCACGCAGACGAACAGGAGGTAGAGCAGATCCCTTCCCCACTCTCCCCCGACCTCGCCCAGCCGAACCAGATAGCTCAGGCCGAAGGCGACGAACACCACGGGGAAGAGGGTGTGCAGGGCGTTGACCAGCATCTTCGAGGGCTCGCTCTCCTGCCACATCACGAGGATCAGGGTCAGCGCGATACCGCCCCAGAGCACCGCCAGGGAATCGAGACGGGGCTCGGACCCGGTGGCCGACCAGGCCAGGGCCAACGCGGTGAGCATGGCCAGTCCCTTGAGTGGACGGCCGCCGGCCCGCTCGCAGAGGCGTAGGCATTCCCAGGTGCCGGCCAACACAACGATGGCGGCGAAGACGACGGAGAACCCCGAGCCGAGCCACTCGATCGCCGTTACCAGCAGGGCGATCAGGACCGCCGCGGTCAGGACACGCCGCATGTCGGGTAGGGTCAGCCCCTGGCGGCCGCGGCGGATTGCTCCGAACGCGACGACGACGTTCCGCCGAAGCGGCGTTCACGGCCCTGGTAGGCGGTGATCGCTTCGAGCAGGTGCCGCAGCTTGAAATCGGGCCAGAGGGTGTCGGTAATCCAGATCTCGGAGTAGGCGATCTGCCAGAGCAGGAAGTTGGAGATGCGCATCTCGCCGCTGGTGCGGATCAACAGGTCGGGATCGGGGCAACCGGCGGTGTAGAGGTAACGCCCGACCGTCTCTTCATCGACCGCGGCCGGATCGACCCCTTCGGCCAGCATCCGGCGGCAGGCATCGACGAGCTCGGCGCGGCCCCCGTAGGAGAGCGCGATGTTGAGCTGCATCCCGTCGCTCTCCGACAGGAACTCGACCGCCTCGTTCACCTCGGCCCGCACCGAGGCAGGCAGGTCGTCGAGTCGGCCGATGACCTTGAGCCGGATGTTGTTGTCCCGCAGTGCCTGGCGCTCCCGGCGCAGGTACTCGCGCAACAGCCCCATCAGGGTGTCGACCTCGGCCCGGGGCCGCTTCCAGTTTTCCTTGGAGAAGGCGTAGAGGGTCAGGACCTCGATGCCCAGGCGCGCGCTGCCCTCGATGGTCTCGCGGACCGACTGGACGCCGGCACGATGGCCGGCGACCCGGGGCAGAAAACGCCCCTTGGCCCAGCGGCCGTTGCCGTCCATGATCACCGCGACATGGCGCGGCAGGCGGGCGGGGTCGAGCCCGGCGGCGAGGCGTTCTTCCTCGCTCCCGCGCGCGACCATCTCCGGCGGCAGATTCATCTCGAGATTTGCCCCACCCTCATCGGCAAAGGAAATCCGGCCAAAACGGCCCGATTCGCCCGGCGAATAGTAATGCCGATCGGAGGGCGGTTCAACCGGATCCGGGGGTCAGCTCTCGTAGCCCCGAGGGTGGCTTTCGTGCCAGTTCCAGGCGGTCTGGACGATCTCCCCCAGGGTCGGGAGCCTGGGCTGCCAGCCCAGGCGCTCCCGGGCCCGGGTCGCCGAGGCCACCAGAATCGGCGGATCTCCCGCCCGGCGGGGGGCATCTTCGGTCCTGGGCCGGCGTCCGGTGACCTTGCCGACCATGTCGACCACCTCCCGGACCGAGAACCCCTCTCCATTGCCCAGATTGAAGGACTCCCCCTCGATCCCGCCCTGTTCCAGCGCCCGCAGGGCGTGAACGTGGGCCTCGGCCAGATCGACCACGTGGACGTAGTCCCGCACGCAGGTCCCGTCGGTGGTGGGATAGTCGGTGCCGAAGATGGGCACGACCGTCTCCTCCCCGGCCAGGATCCCCCGCAGCAGCCGTGGAATCAGGTGGGTCTCCCGCTTGCGGAACTCGCCGATATCCCCGTCAGGGTGAGCACCTGCCGCATTGAAGTAGCGCAGGGCGACGTAGCGCAGGCCGTAGGCGTTGCGGTACCAGGAGAGCGCCCGTTCGAAGGCCAGCTTGGTCTCGCCGTAGGGGTTGGTCGGCCGGGTCGGATGTTCCTCGTCGATCGGCAGGCTGACCGGGTTGCCGTAGGTCGCCGCCGTGCTGGAGAAGACGATGCCCTCGACCTTGTGCTCCCGGGCCGCCTCCAGCAGGGACAGGCTGCCCACCACGTTCTGCCGGTAGTAGGTCGCCGGATCGGACACCGAGTCGCCGACCAGCGCCAGGGCCGCCATGTGAATCACGTGGCGGATCTCCCGCTTGCCGAACAGCTCATCCAGCCGGGCCCGGTCGGCGAAGTCGGCACGGACCAGATCCACCCCGGAGGGCAGCGCCTTCTCGGACCCTTCGGACAGATCGTCGATCACGACGACCTTGCGACCGGTCTCGACCAGCCGTCGCACGATGTGGCTGCCGATGTACCCGGCGCCGCCGGTGACCAGTACTTCTCCCACGACCTCTCCCTATGCGCCGTCGGTCGGCGACTCGTTCGAATCCGGATCGTAACAAGCCGGATAGGCGATCTGCTCGAGGCAGAGTCCCTTGGCCTCGGCGGTCGGCGGACCCAGCGACCGGTCGCCGGTCTCCAACATACGGTCGACGATCTCGGGCGTCATCCGCCCCCGGCCAATCTCGACCAGGGTGCCGACCAGGTTGCGCACCATGTAGGTCAGGAAACCGTCGGCCCGGAAACGGAACAGCCCCTCACCTCCGGGCAGCTCCTCGTAGGTCGCCTCGGTCAGGGTGCGCACCCGGTCCTCGACGGTGCAGGCCGCGGCGGTGAACCCGGACCAATCCCGCCGCCCCGGCAGCCGGGCCAACGCGTCGTCGAGCCGCGCCTCATCGAGAGCGCCGGGTACATGACAGGCGAACCGTAGCCGAAACGGATCGCCGCGCCGGGAGCGGTCGAGCCGGTAGATGTAGCTCTTGGAGCGGGCGTGAATCCGCGCGTGGAAATCCTCGGGCACGCTACGCACCCGGGTGGCCCGCACGTCGGCGGGCAACAGCCGGGCCAGGGCGTGTTCCAGGCGGTCATCGCTCTCGCCGGTGTCCAGCAGGACGTCCGCCACCTGCCCCAGGGCGTGGACTCCCGAATCGGTGCGTCCGGCACCGCGCACCCGGGCCGGCCGGTCCCCCTGCAGACGAGTCAGCGCCTGTTCCAGCACACCCTGGACGGTGCGGTCCCGGGGCTGGAACTGCCAGCCGCAATATTCGGTGCCGTCGTAGGCCAGATCGATCCGCAGCCGCCGGGCGCTCATGGCGCGGCAGGATCGAATCGCAGCCGGCGGGCGGTGGCGTCGACGGTGACCCGGCCGCCGAGAGGCAGCGTCC
>CAZBZH010000428.1:4186-4392 GCA_964496265.1 uncultured Acidobacteriota bacterium
GCCGCGGACGTGTCCTGCCTGGACGCCGGCCACCACCGGAATCCCGAGGGGCTCGAAGACCTCGAGCAGCACCTGCCGCAGATCCCGATCGGGGGGAAAAGGTTTGGTTCGCTCGTGGCCGACGAAGGCGCCGAGCACCACCCCGCGAAGTCCGCGCAAGCCGCCGGACTGCCGCCACTGGGTCAGCATCCGGTCGATGCGGTAGG
>CAZBZH010000429.1:0-4345 GCA_964496265.1 uncultured Acidobacteriota bacterium
GTAGGGCGAGCTGCGGGGCTTGAACGCGCCGCCGCGCAATACCTGACCGCCCGCCTCCTTGACCATGTGGGCGCACTCGAGAATCTGCTCCTTCGATTCCACCGAACAGGGACCGCCCATCAGGACCAGGTCCTCGCCGCCGATGCGCAGATCCTGCACCGGGATCACCGTGCGTTCGGTACGGAACTCCCGGCTGGCCAGGCGGTAGGGGTGGGACATCGACTTGACCTGCTCGACACCGGGAAGACCCCGCAGCGCCGCAGGTTCGATCCCCCGCATGTCTCCCGACAGGCCGACCAGGATCTGACCCTGCTGTTCCGAGACGTGGCTTTGGAGCCCCAGCGAACGCGCACGGCGCACGATGTAGTCGATGTCGCGCTCCGACGCCCCGTTCTGCATGACGACGATCATGACTCGACCCCCTACTCCAGGTTGCGATGATCCTTGAACCGGCGGGCCTTGAGATCGAAACGCGGCAGGGTGCCGAAGGGCACCGGCTCGACCCGCACCCGCAGTCCCAGCGCGTTGCGCATCTCCTTGGACACGGCAGCGGCGACCTCGGCGGTCTCCCCTTTGCTGATTTCGACTCGCATCTCCATGTCGTCGAGATTGCCCTTGCGATAGACGTCGACGGCGAACTCGCCGACCTCGGGGAAGCGGCGCACGATGTTCTCGATGGAGCTGGGGAAGACGTTGATGCCGCGCACGATCAACACGTCGTCGGCCCGGCCGATCACCCCGCCGTCCAGGCGGCGGAAACTGCGGCCGCAGGGACATTCGTCCGGATGAATCTTGACCCGGTCGCCGGTGCGGTAGCGCAGCACCGGCATGCCGACCCGCCCGAGGTTGGTCACCACCAGCTCCCCTTCCTCGGCAGGTTCACCGGTTTGCGGATCGAGCACCTCGAAGATGAACTCCCCTTCGTTGAGGTGCAGCCCCGACTGGTACTGGCACTCGAAGCCCCAGGCGCCGACCTCGGTGGCGCCGGCGTGATCGTACGTCCGGGCGTTCCAGGCGGTCTCGATCCGCCGGCGAGTCGCCGGCAACCCGGCGCCCGGCTCACCCGCCTGGATCGTGATGTTCACGTTGGAGTTGGCGATGTCGATCTTCTCTTGCTCGGCCACCTCGGCCAGATGCAGCGCGTAGGTCGGCGTACAGACCAGCACCGAGATGTCGTAGGTCAGGATCGCCTTCGCGCGCTGGTACGAGGACATGCCGCCCCCGGGAATCGACAGCGCCCCGATCCGCTGGGCCCCTTGATAGCCGGCCCAGAAGCCGATGAAGGGGCCGAAGGAGAAGGCGAAGAAGATGCGATCTCGCGAGGTGACGCCGGCTGCCGTGAGCACCGTGGCCCAGCAGCGGGCCCACCAGGCCCAGCTCTCCTCGGTGTCGAGGCAACGCAACGGCTCGCCGGTGGTGCCCGAGGTCTGGTGAATCTTGGTGTAGAGGTCCCGCTCGAAGGTCAGGTTGGTGCCGTAGGGCGGGTTGTCCCGCTGATCCTTGGAGAGTTCCTGCTTGGTCGTCAGGGGCAGGTGCCGCAGATCGTCGAGGCTGCGGATCTCCTCGGGGCTGCGCAGGCCCGCTTCGCCGAGCTTCTTGCGGTAGAAGGCGTTGGTCTCGAGCATCGGCTCCAGCATCATCTGCAGCTTGCGCAGCTGAATCTGCCGCAGCGCCTCTTGCCCCAGGGTCTCGATGAACGGATCGAGGTAACGGGTCTTCATCCGCGATTCGGCTTTCGAGGTCGGCATCGTCAAACCCCTAGTGATGGGACGGGAGGTTGTCGGCCCCCATCGGGAACTTCTCGGTGATCATCATGATCGGCTTCCCGCCGGTGACGATGCGGTAGGTGCGGCTGATGAACTCGCCGTCGCAGACCTTGCGCACCTCGTCGGGCAGCTCCTCGACCCGCTCCCGGCCGTACCACAGCACGTCCCGGCGGGTCTCCATATCCCGGGCGTTGAGCATGCGGCCGATGCTCTCCCCCTGGATGTCCAGCTTGTTGCGAACCTCTCCCACGACCCGGTCGAGCACCACCAGCGACTGGGCGTAGGCCCAGAAGTGGCGGCTGTAGCGCCCGCGCAGCATCACCTGGCGGGCGGCGACGGTGGTGCCGGCGGGAATCTCGAGCCAGGGATGGTCCCCGCGGAGCTGCCGCTCCTGCTGCTCCAGGCGCACCACCTCCACCGGCTCCATGGTGTAGGCCTCGATGAACTTGGTGACGGTGCCGTCGATGACCAGCAGGGCGCGCTGGAAGGGACTGAGGGTCCGTAGGTTCACCTGACCCAGTTCGGCCGGCCGCTCGGTCTGAGCGGTCAGCAGATCATCGACCGGGTCGAAGCCGTTTTCGAAGGCCATGGCGATCCTATGTGGAACCAGAAAGCTCAGAGGCAAAACATACGTTGGCCGGACCGAGCGTCAACCCGGCCGCCACGACCGGGGAGCGGCCGCCTCGCGCCGCTTCAGCCCGGATGTTAAGGTCCCTCGTCGCCGAAACCCGCCCCGGAGCCACGCCCTGAGCCGGCCCCGGGCCGCCGGGAGGCGCCACGAAGGAGGATCCCGATGAAAATGACCGTGAACCCGCGCCTTGCCGGAGCCGTCGCGCTCCTCTTCGCACTGCTCCTTGCCGGTTGCACCGGTGGCGCCGAGTCCGCTCCCGATGGAACGTCCGGCGACGAGGCCCACGGCGACAGCGGCATCGAGTCCCGGGTGGCCCAGTTCGCCCGCACCGAGATGGCGCTGGACCTGTCGGGACTCCCCCAGAGCGAGCGCACCGCGCTCGAGCACCTGGTCGCCGCCGGACGGTTGATGGACGAGATCTTCCTGCGCCAGGTTTCCCCGGAAAACCCGGCGATGCGGGATCGACTCGCCGCCGAGGGTGGCCCGGCCTACGAGTACTTCCTGATCAACTTCGGCCCCTGGGACCGGCTGCCCTCGGAGAGTGGTCATGAATCGGAACCGTTCATCGGCAACACCGAACGCCCCGCCGGTGCCGGTTACTACCCTGCCGACATCACCGCCGAGGAGTTCGAGGCCTACGTCGCGGCCCACCCGGATCAGGCCGACGCCCTCAAGAGCCTGTTCACCCTGGTGCGGCGGGACGGCGACGCCCTGAAGGCGATCCCCTACTCCGAGGCCTACGCCGAGCTGCTCGAACCGGCCGCCGCTCACCTGCGCGCCGCCGCGGCCGCGACGACCAACGCCTCGCTCCGGACGTTCCTGGAGAGCCGCGCGACGGCGTTCCTGTCCGACGACTACTTCCAGAGCGACATGGACTGGATGGACCTGGAGTCCCAGGTCGAGGTGACCATCGGCCCCTACGAGGTCTACGAGGACAAGCTGTTCGCCTACAAGGCCGCCTTCGAGGCCTTCGTCACCGTCGACATTCCCGAGGAATCGGCGGAGCTCGCCCGCTTCAAATCGCTGCTCCCCTGGCTCGAGCGCAACCTGCCGATCGACGACAAGTACAAGAACATGAACCGGGGCACCGACAGCCCCATCCGGGTGGTCGACGTGGTCTTCGCCGGCGGCGACACCAAGTCCGGAGTGCAGACCATCGCCTTCAACCTGCCCAACGATGAGAAGGTCCGTGAGGCCAAGGGCTCGAAGAAGGTGCTGCTGCGCAACCACATCAACGCCAAGTACGAGCAGTTACTGGTGCCGATCGCCCAGCGGACTCTGACGGCGGACGATGCCGCCCGGGTCGACGCCGCTCAGTTCCTCAGCCAGGTGCTGCACCACGAGCTGAGCCACGGGCTGGGGCCGGGCAAGCTGGTGCTCGACGGCCGCGAGACCGAGGTGCGCCTCGAGCTCAAGGAGCTCTACTCCACCCTGGAAGAGGCCAAGGCGGACGTGATGGGCATCTACAACACCCTGGCGCTGATCGAGAAGGGCGACATGCCCCAATCGCTGATGGAGCATCTGGAGCCGACCTACGTCGCCGGCCTGTTCCGCTCGGCCCGCTTCGGCGTCCACGAGGCCCACGGCCAGGGCACCGTGGCCCAGTTCAACTACCTGCTGGAGAAGGGCGCCCTGGTCGTCGACGCCGACGGCAAGTTCGGCATCGTCAGCGAAAAGTTCCCCGGCGCCATGCGGGACCTGCTGCACGAGATGCTGATGCTGCAGGCCAACGGCGACTACGACGGGACCAAGGCGTTCCTCGACAAGTACGGCCAGGCCAGCCCGGAGCTGATCGCGGCGATCGAGCGGCTGAGCGATCTCCCGGTGGATATCCGGCCGATCTACGTCACCGCCGACGCGATGGAAACGCCGGCGCTCTAGCGCGCAAGACACCCGATTCTCGTCAGGTATCCCGTTCCCCGCGGGATGCCTGACGAGGAGATGCAGG
>CAZBZH010000430.1:0-4336 GCA_964496265.1 uncultured Acidobacteriota bacterium
TGACCCACGCCGCCGAGCACCTCGACATGTCACAGTCGGCGGTCAGCTGGAAGATCAAGCGCCTCGAGGAGCGCATCGGGCGGCCACTGATCCTGCGCGACGGCCGCGACCTGCGTCCGTCGAGCGACGGGCTGGCGCTGCTCGAGTCGGGCTACCGCATCGTGGCGACGGCGCTGGGGGAGGAGGATGCGCAGACCGAGCGGGTCAAGGACCGGCTGGACAAGTACCGCCCCTGAGGCGACCGGGCCGGTCCGGGGCCTGACTTGCGCCCACCACGCCGGCCGGGGCATCATCCTTGGCGAGGCGCCCGTGCCGCTCCCCTGCCGGTAGGCTGTCTCCCCCACTCTGCACCCCTGGACAGCCGCTCCCGGCGACCTTGTTCCCTCGGAGGAAGAACGATGAAGAAGTTTGCGATTTCCGCGATTGTCGTGCTGGCCCTGGCCCTCAGCGGCGCGGTGCTGGCCCACGATCACGGCGGCGGAGAGACGGTCACCCTCGAGGGCAAGATCGTCTGCGCCAAGTGCACCGTCGGCGAAGAGCGGGAAAAGTGCCAGAACGTGCTGGTCGTCGAGCACGATGGTGCCCAGGACCTCTACTACCTGGCCGCCACCGAGGCCAACAAGAAGTTCGGCGACGTCTGCATGGCCAAGAAGCCGGTGCGGGTCGAAGGCACGATCAAGAAGGAGGACGGCAAGACCTGGATCGCCGCCTCGAAGATCGAACCCGTCGCGAACAAGGGCTGATCCAACTCGGATAGGCGGGGCGGCGGCCGGCGTCGCCGCCCCATCGCCCGCCTGGCACTCCCCTCCAGGCTCCCCCTCGGCGGCTTCCTGCCCGCCACTCCCCTCCGGGGCCTCTCGCCGCCCCGCTTGCCTCCGCCGCCCCGTCTCCGGCCCTCGCGCCACTCTCTACCCCCCGCTGACCTGCCACCCTTCTCCTCGCCGCGCTTTCCGTTTCCCGGAGCGATTTCCGCGGAATTCGGCGCAACCACGGGCCCTCGCCGCTTTTCTTCTTCTGCGTGAGGGCGCTCCCCCCGCTCCGTCGCTTCCATCAGTGACGGCGGCAAACAGCAGCCGGAAACAAAGAGAGGCGGAAAGGCCGCCGAGCAAGGAGAGAGCACGATGGCGAGCAACGAAAACCCGGTAACCGGTCAACCGGTCGAGCTCCCGGAAGACTTCGTCCGGCAGATGGAAGACAGCTTCGACACCGATTTTTCCAGCGTCAAGGTCTACACCGAGTGCTCCGACGCCGATACCCAGGGCGCTGCCGCCTACACCCAGGGTGAATCGATCTACATCGCCCCCGGCCGCTACAACCCGAACTCGACCGACGGCCAGGAGCTGCTCGCTCACGAGCTGACCCATGTGGTCCAGCAGCGCGAGGGCCAGCGGCACCCGGACAAATGCCCCCAGGCCGACGCCGAAGCCCACCAGTGCAGCAAGCTCGCCGTGGCCAAGAAGAAGATCATGCGGGCCCTGGGCAGGAAGTGAACTCGAAAGCATTCAAAAACATTCTGATCGCCACCGCGATCGCTTGAAGGAGAGAACGTCATGGCAGTGGATATGTTCCTGAAACTCGAGGGCATCGACGGTGAATCCCGCGACAAGGCCCACGGCAAAGAAATCGAACTGAAGGCCTGGAACTGGAGCATGACCCAGTCAAGCGCCGGCGGCGCGGGCAAGGTGGCGATCCGCGACATCGTGATCACCAAGCTGGCCGACAAGGCCTCGCCGAACCTGATGGCCATGTGCAGCAACGGCAAGACCGTGCCCAAGGCGGTGCTGACCGTGCGCAAGGCGGGTGAGGATCCGATGGAGTACTACATCATCACCCTCGAGAAGGTGCGCATCTCCTCGATCGCCACCGGCGGCGCGGAAGGCAGCGACCAGCTGACCGAGAACGTGACCCTGGCGTTCAACAAGGTCAAGGTCGAGTACCAGCCGCAGAAGGAAGACGGCTCCAAGGACGGCGGCGCGGTCAGCTACGGCTGGGACATCGTCGCCAACACCGCCGCCTAGTTCGAATCGATTCCAACCTCCTCTACGGACAGATGAGGTCAGGGGCCGCTGCCCCTGACCTCTTTTTTTTCGCTGCGGCGCTTCGATCTCCGAGTCGATCAGCGCACGGGCCGGCGGAAGATCTCGCAGCCACCGCCGACGACCTTGCCATTGGCGCAGGTGCCGACGCAGCTCTGCTCCCGGATGAAACTCGCCGAGGTGGGCTCGGAGCCCTTGCGCCCGCAGAGCCGGTTGACGAACGCGCCGCAGTCGAACAGGCTGCTGCACGGGTCCGGCGGCGGCGGGACCGGCACCTGGTCCGACGCCTCGAAGCCTCCCAACGCCAATGCCGCCAACAACAGCACCGCGGCCACCATTAGAAGCAGACGTTTCATCGACAACTCCTAGCCCCGGGGGATGTGGTCCCGCGGGCAGTTGGGCTGGACCTCACCGCCGTCGGAGCACTGGCCGACACACTCCCCGGAGAGGTAGTTGAAGTAGCTCCACACCACCCCCTCGTAGCGCCCGTTGCAGGCCCGGTCGAGTTCGTAGAAACACTCCAGGGCGGTGACCGGGCAGCGCCACACAGGCCGGCCGCTACTGTCGACACCGACCGACTCATCGAGCGGAGCGGTCAGAGATTGACCCGGAGGGTCGAACTCCGTGGCGCTGACGCCCGCGGCGGACGCCGCCGGGGCGAGCAGGGCCAGAGAACCGGCAAGAAGCGCGATGCGAACGAAACGAGTCATCGTGTTGCCCTCGGGAGGCCGAGTGGGGACGAGGGCAATCTCGGTCTACGGCCTTGCGGCGTCGCGTTCAGACCCGGGGCAACGCGTTACCGATCCGCAAGGTCAGCGGCGGAACTCGATGTTGTCCTCGGATCCGTCCACCTGCACGTTCAGCTTGGGCAGCGCGGACTCGGGATCGGCGGTATCGGAGAATTCGCTCAGGCCCAGGATCTGCATGTTGTCCGGCAGACGCACGGTGACTCCGCCGGTCGAGCTGGCGTCGATCAGCAGCTCGGAGTCACCCTGCCAGTCCCCGTCCAGGTCGATGACCAGACCGCCCATCGCGTTGGCGGTATCGATCACCCGGGGGCTGGCGTTGCCCAGGTTGTTCAGCACCATGCCGCCCATGCGGTTGCGGGTGGCCAGCCGCTCCATCGGCGCCACGAGCGGCCGGTCGAAGGACACCACGCCGGCACCCTGGGTCACGTCGAGGTCGAACTCGGTGATCCACAGCCCTCCCAGCTCCAGCCGGGCTCCGCCGCGGGAGACGCGGCCGCCGATCGCGATCGGCATGTCGGGTGGCAGCGAGATCTCGATCTCCGGATCGGTCCCTTCGACAATACCCATGCCCTTGAGCATGGCCAGCAGCGCCGACCCGGTGCGCTCGAAGGTCACGGAATAGACCCAACCCTCGTCCCCGGTCTCCAGGGATTCGGTCAAGGTGTACAGATTCTTGTCGTAGCGGGCCCAGACCTCAGGCATCGAGCCGGGCAAGCCGGCGACGACCGTGAACTCCTCTCCATCCATCAACGCGAGCTCCAGCCGCCCGGTGGGCCCGGTCCATCCGCGGAGAGGGGCCGGGGAAACGGAGTCATCGGACGCTCCCTCTTGCACGGGGTCCTGGGCAGGCTCCTGCACGGGGGGCGCGACCGGCACCTCGGCCACGTAGGTCCGATCCTCGAGCTCCTCGTCCTCGGCGGTCATCGCCACGAGCCCCACGGAGCCACCCCCGATCAGGACCAGCAGAACGACCAGCCCCAGACAGCCGAAGCAACCGTAGAGAACGAACTTTCCCGCCTTGCCTGCCATGCATCTACTCCCAGGAAAACAGCGGCCATGCGACGCCGCCGCGCAACAGGATGCCACGAGTCAGCGACGGAATCTCACATTCTCCAGCGAACCCGACACCGCGACGTCCAACCTGGGCAGGGCGCTTTCCGGATCCACCGTGCCGCCGAACTCGCTCAGACCCAGAATCTGAACCTGTTTCGGCAGGCGAACATCGAAGCCCCCGGTCGTCGCCGAGTCGATGCGGAGCTCGCTGTCCAGCCGCCAGCTACCCCGCAGGTCAAGTCCCACGCTCCCCATCGAGTTCTCGGCTTCGATCAGGCGGGGGCTGGCGTTGCCCAGGTCGGAGACATCCACGCCCCCCATGCGGTTCCGGACACTCAGCCGCTGCATCGGCGCCGCCAGCGGATCGTCGAAGCTGACGTCCCCTCCGGCCTGCCGTACGTCCAGGTCCAGTTCGGTGAGCCACATGCCCCCGAGTTCGAGCCCCACGCTGCCGCGGTGAATGCGGCCCTGGATCTCGATCGGCATGTCGGGAGGGAG
>CAZBZH010000431.1:0-4323 GCA_964496265.1 uncultured Acidobacteriota bacterium
GGCCATGACCAGGCCCAGCGGCACCGACAGCAGGATCACGAAGGGATACTTGAGCGACTCGAACTGCATGGCCATCACCACGAAGACCATGAACACCGCCAGGGCCAACGCCAGCTTAAGGCTGTCCAGCGAGACTTTCATGTCCTGGTCCTGGCCGGCCGCCTCGGCGACCACGTCGCCGGGGAGATCCAGCTCGACCAGCTGTCCGCGGAGCGCGGTGATCGCCTGCCCCAGGTCGCTGGATTCGATCTTGGCGGTGACCTCGGCCACGCGGCTTCCGCCGATGCGATGGATCGCGGCGGGGCCGCGCTCGACCGAGACATCGGCGAAGGCGGAAACCGGGACGACGGCGCCGCTTTCCAGGCGGTAGCGCAGGTTGGCCACCTCGTCGGCCTGATCCCGCCAGCGCTCCGACGCGCGCAGCCGGATGTCCAGCCGCTCCTCTTCCTCGCGGAACTGTCCGACGATCTCGCCGCCGATCTGGCGCTGCAGCGAACGGGAGAGCGGATCGGCGCGCACGTTGAGATCCGAGGCGCGGGCCCGGTCCAGTTCGATCTTGATCTCCGGGTTGCCCGGTTCCGACGAGGTCGTCACGTCCTGCACCGCGGGCAGCGCCCACAGCATGTCGGCGGTTCGGTTGGCGGCCAACTCCAGCGAATCCAGGTTGTCCGAGAACAGGTGCACGGCCAGGGGCGGCCGCATGGCCAGCACCGACGGATGGGCAAGTTCGGCCTCGACGTTGTCGAACAGACCGAAGACCTCCCGGACCCGTTCGACGGCGGCCTGCTCCCCCGCCGCATCGGTCCCCTCGGGCAGCACGAAGTTCACCTGGGCCAGATTCTCGCCCAGGGTCTGACGCCCGGAAGCGGTTGAGGGCCAGCTGCCGACCACCGTGAAGATCCGCTCGAAGCGAGGGTCGTCGACCAGGCGCCGCTCGACCCGTTCGATCAGCTCGGAACTGACCTCCAGGGTCGTGCCCTCGGGCATCTTGGCCCGGAAGGCAAACTCCCCCTGGGACAGGTCGGGCACCAGGTTGGTGCCCAGCAGGGGCACCGCCGCGACCGCCACGACGAACAGGGCAAACGCCAGCGGCAGCAGGATCCAGCGTGCCCGCAGGGATGCGCTGAGGAATCCCGGATAGGCCCGGCCGACGACGTCGATCATTGCGGTCAACGGCCAGAACACGACCTGCAGCACACTCGACAGCAGTTTCCACGCCAGCCCGAGGACGAAGAACGCGGCGTAGAACACCGCACGAACCAGCGACAACACCAGGAAGGAGATCGCCCGGCCGATGTAGGCCGCGAGCGCCAGCAGGAAGCGAACCGGCCAGAGCAGCACCATCGCCGCCTTGCCGACTCCGCTCTGCGCCCCGCCGGTGAAGGGAGGCAGCAGATTCCGCGGATGCATGAATTGGCTCCACGCATCCAGGTAGCTCGAGCCCTCGCGGGCACCCAGCAGCTCCTCCAGGCGTCCCGGGTTCGCCGCCGCGGCGGTAAAGGCCGAGAGCGTCGGGATGAAGGTCAGTGAAACAACCAGGGAGGTCAGCAGCGCCAGGCAGACGGTGACCGCCAGGTCGTAGAACAGCTGGCCCGCCACACCCTGGACGAACACGATCGGCAGGAACACCGAAACCGTGGTCAGCGTCGCCGCGGTGACCGCGCCCGAGACCTCTCCGGCGCCACGCGCCGCAGCCTGGGCCGCTGCCAGTCCTTCCTTGCGCCGGCGGTCGATCGCCTCCAGCACCACGATCGAGTTATCGACCAGCATGCCGACCCCGAGGGCCAGGCCGCCCAGGGACATGATGTTGAGGCTGACCCCGGTGCGGTACATCGGCAGGAAAGTCGCCACCACCGAGATCGGAATGGTCAGGCCGATGATCACCGTGGCGCGCAGGTCGCGCAGGAAGAAGTACAGCACGAACACGGCGAGCAGCCCGCCGATCAGCGCCGCGCTCCAGACCTGGCCGATGGCGTCGGCGATGTAGATCGACTGGTCGGTCAGCACCCTGAGATCGAGATCGTCGGCGAGTTGGGCCTTGAGGCCGCCCCGTCCGGTCTCGTCCCCGTCCAGGGCCTCGCGAATCGATTCGGCCACGGCGAGAGTGTTGGAAGAACCCTCGCGGTGCAGCGCGATCTCGACCACCTCTTGCCCCTGGCTGCGGGTGATCTCCAGACGATCCCGGTGGCCGCGGGTCACGGTGGCCACGTCTTCGACGCGAATGCGGCCGCCGGCCTCTTCCTTGACCACCGTGCGACGGAGCTGATCGAGGTCGGTGAACTCGTGCAGCGTGCGCACCAGATAAACCGTGCCCAGGTCCTTGAGGGTTCCTCCCGGGCGGTTGACGTTCTCGGCCCGTAGCGCCTGGGCCAGATCGTCCAGGGTCAGCCCCAGGGCGGCCATGCGGTCCTCGTCGACCTCGACCTGGATCTCCGGCTCGAGGCCGCCGCGCACCTTCGCGGCCGCGACCCCCTTGATCGCCTCGAGCCGCGGCTTGAGCCAGCGATCAGCGAGTTGGCGCAACTCGTCGTTGCTGCGCTCTCCCGAGAACGCCAGGCGAACGATCGGATCCAGAGACGGATCGAAGCGCAATACCCGGGGCGGCTCGACCTCCAGCGGCAGGTCGACCAGACCCAGTTTTTCGCGGACATCCATCGCCGCGAAGTCCATCGACTCGTCCCACTCGAACTCGAGCACGATCTCGGACATGCCCGCACGGGAGGTCGAACGCATCTGACGCACGCCGGGGATCACGCCGACCGCTTCCTCCAGCGGGCGGGTGACGAACTGTTCGACCGAGGTGGGTGCGGCGTCGGGGTAGCTGGTCTGCACCGTCAACGTCGGATAGGACAGATCAGGCAGCAGCTCGACCGGGATGTTCTTGAACGACAGGTATCCGAACAGGACGGCGGTCACCGTCGCGACCAGGATCGCGACCGGCCGCCGGACGGCAGCCTCAGGCACCGACACCGGGAGCCTCCTGGTTCATCAGCTTGATCGTCGCGCCGTCGCTCAACGACGAGGCACCGAGGATCACGACCCGGTCGCCGACCGAGAGCGCACTCTCCGCGCCCTCCTCGAACAGCACCTCGACCCGCTCCGAATCCTCGAAGCCGCGGGAGACCTCGATCCGCTCGACGGTCTTGCCGTCCTCGGCGGAGACCCGGAACAGATGCCAGCGGCGGCCCTCGGCGACCAGCGCCGTGCGGGGCACCACCAGGGTGTTGCTGTGGACATCGGTGACCATCGCCAGGCGCACGAAGCTGCCGGGGCGCAGGCCCCTGGCCTTGCGCACGGCAACGGTGACCTTGATCGTTCCGGTCGCCGTGTCGACCATCGGCGCGATGCGCTCGATCACCGCGTTGCCCGCCTCGTCTCCCTGGTCGGTCAACAGACGCACGGCGGTACCCGCCTTCAGCGTGGCGACCTGACGCTCGGGGACCTGCACGTCGGCGTAGAGCGGGCTGAGGTCGGCGAGATCGTAGACGGCGGTACCGTCGTTGACCGTCGCGCCGACGTCCAGATGCCGGGTCATGACCTGACCGCTGAAGGTCGCGCGGATCACCGTGCGGGAGAGGGTCAACTCGGCGAGTTCGGCGGCGTGGCGGGTCTCTTCCGCCTCACGGCGGGCGGTCTCGTACTCCTCGTCACTCATCAGGCCCTGGCCGTGGAGCTTCGAGGCGCGCTCGAACACACGCTGCTTGTTGTCCCAGGTGGTCTTGGCCTGGCCGTAGGCGATGCGCTGCTCGTCGTCTTCCAGCACCGCGAGCGCCTGACCCCGCTCGACCCACTGCCCTTCCTCCACGTGGAGTTCGCGAATCACCCCCTGGGTGCGGGCGGTGACGGTGGCCTGCTTGTCGGCCCGCAGGGTGGCGCTCGTGGTGTAGAGCTCCGAGAGGGTGTCGCGGATGACGGCCCCTACCTCGACGGCGATGGCGTCCTCCTCGGCCTTGGCCGCGGTCTCTTCCTCGCCGGTGGCGGTCGTCGGGGTCGCGGCGGTAGGGGTCGGCTTGGCCGCAGAGTCGCCGCCGCATCCCGTGGTGGTCAGTGAAGCCGCGGCGAGCAGGAGAAGCAGCGGCCAGACGGTGGTTCGAGACGCGTTCAACGGAGCCCCCTTGTCGGTTCCTTTGAGTCCCGGCCCTTCCCGGACCGGTGACCCCCTCGCCTTCCCTAACGGCCCGGAGAAGCAAAGAGTTTCAATCGGATCCGAGGATCTTCAGGCGGCGGAAAAGCCCACGAATCACGGCTATAGTGACGCCCATGGAACAACGCGCTGTCATTGGATTGCTGACCGTTTCCGACCGGGCCAGCCGGGGGGAATAC
>CAZBZH010000432.1:0-3507 GCA_964496265.1 uncultured Acidobacteriota bacterium
CTCGAGATAGCGCCCCTTGCGCGTGAGCTGGGCCGCCCGGCGGCTGACGAAGCGGGCCTCGCCGGGGAGCGCCACGTCGTTGCGCAGGCGGTCGTCGGCGCCATGCCAGCGGCCGCGACCGACGGCAAACAGCCGCTGCGCCGCGGGCAGGGAGTACTCGACGGCGGGCCAGCTCCCGTCGTCCCCCTCGCGAGGGCGCAGCCGCAGCCGGGCCGGGGCGGCCAGGGTGCCCTCCTTCACCTCGATGCGGTCGAGGTTGTCGGCGACCACGCCGAGGGCGATCTCGGGCAGGGCGTGGCGCGGGATCCGGTTGAGCCGGTTGAGCAACCCCGCCTCGATCTGGGCGCGGAACTCCGGATCGGCGGCGAACTGTTCGACGGTGGCGACGCTGCCGCTGGCGACCCGGATGGTGATCTCGATGGCGCCGGGAACATGCTCCCGGCCTTCACGGCCGAAGCTCCGCAGACCGGCGATCTCGTCGACCACCCGCTTGTTCAGTTCGTCCCAGCTCCAGTCCCATTCCTGGCGGTACAGCCGCATGGCATCTCCCCCGACCCGTTGTCTTTGACCCCTCGTGCGTACAACGAGTATCCCACGCTGGGAGTTCCAACGCAGGCGTCGGTCAGAGGTCGGTCAGGGGAAAAAACCCAGTCCGGACGCGGGTTTCCGGGGTGTCGGCTCCCGTCTAGTCCGAGGATTCCCGCCAGACCCGCTCGGTGACGATCTGGATCGTGTGGACGAAGCTGCCCGGACCCTCCATGCGTAGGTCTGCTTCGCTCATCCAGCCGGTGGAGCGGCCGAGCAGGCTGCGGCCGGTGAAGGCGCCGCCACCGCCGAACTGAGCGCGGACGGGTCCGGCAACGCGTAGCAGCAGGTCATCGCCGCGAATCTTATCGAGGGTGTAGGTCAAGTCCGCCGTGCCCTGCTCCCCGGCCCGGCGATCGCTCCAGGAATCCCCGACCCCTACCGGCCGGCCGGGAAGGCTCGGCCGCAGGATGCCGAACACCGACTTCAGGATGTAGTCGGGAAACTCGGCGCGGCGCCGGGCGACCTCTTCTTCCGACACCGTTTCCATCGTGCGGAAGGAGGCGATCATCGATTCGAAGGCGCCCTGCCAACGATCGAGCTGCCTGGGTCGCCCGTCGGCATCGAAGGCGACCTGGACGGTCTGGCCATAGAGGGCGGTGAACGCGGTGCCTTCGTAGGGCAGGTGCGCAGGGGGCGGACCGGCGGCGGTGGTCGAGTCGTAGTCCGGCCAGGAACGCTTCGCACCGGTCTCGACATACTTGAGGCCGGTGCCCGTGACCTCGAGCCAGACCCCGCCCGGGGTTGACGGGCGATCGAGCACCTTCAGGCGCAGGGTCAGGTCGATCTGCTTGGTGCGCGGGTTGGCTCCGCTGTTGAGCCAGCCCAGCCGCAGGGTCTGGGTGGTCTCCTGACCCCGCTTCAGGGACAGGCTCAGCGACTCCCTGGAATCATCGGCAACGGGCCGGGCCGCGGACGCCGTTCCCGGCGTCGGCGACAGGAGCGCCACGAGGCCGGCCAGAACGATCCCTAGAAGCTTCGAATCCATGAGGTCCCCCTACCGGCAATCCGCCGCTCACCTGACTCAGACATTTTGTCTGAATAAATGGAGCGACGCAACCACTCGGCGGGAAAACCCATCCCGTCAGGGCAACTCGAACCTCAGCGGCGGCAGAACCACCCGCTCCTTCGTCGGCTGACCACCGAGGAAGCCGACCATCGACTCGAGAATATCCGGCGACGAGAGGAACAGGTCGTCGTCGTGGGAGCCCCCTTCCACCACCAGGTGCCGTCCGTTGGGAAAGCCGGGCAGCATGTCTTCCGCGTTGGCCGGCGGCGTCTTGATGTCCAGATCCCCGCTGATGAACAGCACCGGCACGTCGGAACGCAGCGGTGCCCGGTAGGCATCCCCCAGATCCTCCACCGGCCAGTGCGCGCAATCGGTGCGCAAACTCATGTTCTGCACATCCCCGAGCAACGCCTCCCGGCCCTCCTTCTCGATCATCTTCCGCCGGCCCTCGGTCAGTCCCGAGGCACAATCCATCGAAAGGGACATCACCAGCTCGCGATGACCGCTCCGTCCACGGGCAATGCCCCTGGCCATGCGGGAAAGATCGCCGCCGAGCACCGGTAGCGCCGCCTTCAAGAGGTCGACGATATCTTCCCGTTCACCCATGCTGGAGTAGACGCCCCGTCGCAGATCGTTGGCGCCGATCACCACCACATGCTTCTCGCCGGTCTCCGGGTGACGCAGCTCGATCCGTGCCGGCTCCTTCTCCAGCCGGGCCAGGGTCGCCTCGAGGGCCCCGATGAAGTCGGGCATCTTCCGGCGGGCCTTCGGATCCGCCTCGATCGCCGCCGCGACCTTGCGCACCACCGAGTCGATCCGCGCCGGCGACTTGTAGGTGTGGTTCGGCCCCTCGACGCCTGCGAGGATGGCGCGGTGCACCCGGTCGGGATGGGCGCGCAGGTAAGAGAACGCCAGGTGGGTCCCGTAGCTGATGCCCCACAGGGTGAGTTTTTCAGCGCCGAGAGCCTGCCGCAGCGCGTCCAGGTCGTGGGCGGACTCCAGCGAGTTGTAGGCCGAAAGATCGGCGCTCTTGCTCCAGTGCTCGAAGCAGGCCTCCATGAACGGCCGCTTGGCCTCGGAGAGGGTCGCCTCGTCATAGGGCTGGTCCAGCGGGTAGCTCCACGAATCCGGGCAGACCATGTAGGGTTCGCTGCCATAGACGCCCCGCTGGTCGTAGGCGATCACGTCGGCGACTTCGCGCAGACGCTGGAACAGCGGGAAGCGATCTCCCGCCGACGAGTACATCCCGCTCCCACCGGGGCCACCCGCAAGGTAGACGATCGGCGGACCCGGGTTCTCGGTGGTGCTGGGGAAGCGCACGTAGTGCACCCTGATCTTGCGCCCGTCGGGCGAGCCGTGGCGCTCGGGCACCTGCAGGTAGCCCTCCTCGGCATCGATCACCACGTACTCCGGCGCATCATCCTTGGTGTGGAAGCGGATCGGCGTCCGGGTCAGGCCGCCCTCGGTGACGGCGGGGCCTGTGGTTTCCAGCACCGGCGAGTAGGGCTTATCCGCCAGGCAGGCGCTGCCCAGCAGCAGCAGGCAGGCGAGGGCGGCCAGGATGTCCCGGCAGCGGATCGTGGGATTCAGCTTCTCGTGATTCATCGTCGAGCCTCCGCCCCCATGATGGGGCGAAGCATCCGATGATTCTTGAACGATCCGAACCTGGACCGGATGCGGCCGGGTGGGACTAGGACGCCAGACTACCCAGCGACGCGGCCACGCTGCGAAACCGCCCCGGGGACCAGCCGGTCTCTCGCTTGAACTCCCGGGTGAAATGGCTCTGGTCGGCGTAGCCCAGGTCCATCGCCAGCTCCGCCAGCGGGGCGCCGGATCTCGTCAGGCTGTTCACGGCGCGATCGATGCGCATCCGCCGCCGCATGGCGCCGATGGAGACGCCGTAGTGCCGGCGG
>CAZBZH010000432.1:3517-4315 GCA_964496265.1 uncultured Acidobacteriota bacterium
CGAGCGAGATAGACCGCGTGAACCCGGAAGCGGGCGGCGAGCCCTTCGAGGCTCGTCGGCGCATCCTGCTCGGGCCGGATCAATTCGTGCACCTCGGTGATCCAGCTCGGTGCGCCATCCTGCCGGGCCCCGCCACCGGCGAAGATCCCGGCGAGGTCGACGGAGGTGCGGGGATCGATCGGCCGGTGCCCATGCCCCTCCCCCGCCAGAGGCAACAGCAGCCGCAGGGCGCGGGCCACGGGAACGCCACCGCCGCAGAGCCGCGGCCGGTCGAGAAGGGGGCTGCCCTCCTCCCCGGCGGGAAAGCCGCCACGGGTGCTGGCCACCCCGACCATGAACATCCGCACCCCGTCGGGCCCGGTGTGGGTCCGGTGCGGGGTCCCATGAGGCTTGTAGTGCAGCTCCCAGCCGCCGCAGTGCTGGGCCCCCTCGGCGAAGACCTCGTCGAGGCGTCCATGCACGACCAGGGTCACGATGTCGTGCCGGTGGGCCTTCCAGTCGTGGCCCTGCCCGGGGAACAGCGTCTTTTCCCGGAAGAAACAGTCTGGTTTGTGCGCGCTCACAGGAAGAACAACGGAGGAGAGCCGGAAACGGTTGCACCGCGGCTCTAGGGTGCCTCGGCGCCGGACGCGGCGACCAACTTGACCGCCGGGATGCTGCGGTGTTCCCGCGCGATCCCGAGCCCGAAGCCGGCGAGCTGTTCCGAGAGCGACTCGACGCTCGCCGGGTCATAGCGGAAGGTGAAATCGTAGGCGCCTTCCAGGCCGGTCTCGTCCAGAGACCATTCGGTGCCCATCT